>NZ_LDRU01000030.1 GCF_001476285.1 Microbacterium testaceum
GGTCGTCGCGCGACGCGGCGCTCTGCACCACGGCGAAGATGAGGTTGGTGAACGCCCCGGTGCCGATGCCGACCGCGGCCATGACCGCCATCGGCACCCACAGCGGCATTCCCACGGGAAGCAGGGCCATCACGGTCAGGCCGAGAGCCGCGAGCGCGGTACCCACGACCGGGTAGAGCCGGTAGCGGCCCGAGCGGCTGACGAGCCACCCGGTCAGCAGGCTGCTGACGAGCATGCCGAGCACGGTCGCGATGGGCACGAGACCCGACACCGTCGCGGTGGTGCGGTACGCCATCTGCACGTACGTCGGCATGTAGGCGACGACCGAGAACAGGCCCGCCCCCACGACGAGCGAGAGTCCGAGACAGACGAGGATCGTCCGGTTGCGCAGGATCCTCGGCGGAAGGATGGGCGCCGCGGCCCGCCGCTCGATCGCGACCAGGGCCAGGATGCCGATACCCGCCCCCACCGCACACGCGATCGCCGCGGGGCGAAGGGTGTCGTCGCCGATCCAGGTCACGGCGAGGATCAGCGCCAGGAGCGACCCCGTGAACACGAGGGAGCCCGGCACGTCGAAACGCGGGTGCGCGCCGCCCGGCAGTCGAGGGACGGCGACGAGCGCGAGCACGAGCGCGACGAGACCGACGGGGATGTTGATCCAGAACACCCACGGCCAGCTCCAGTAGTCGGTGATGAGCCCACCGACCACCGGTCCCACCACGATCGCGACGGGGAAGGCCGCACCGATCACCGCCATGTAGCGGGGCCGCTGGCGCGGGCTCGTCACGCGCGCGACGATCGTCTGCGACATCAGCTGCAGGCCCGCCGATCCGAGTCCCTGCACCACCCGCGCGGCGACGAGCCAGCCGAGGTCGGGCGCGAAGCCGCACGCGAGCGACGCGGCGAGGAACAGCGCGAGCGAGACGACGAAGACCAGGCGCGGCCCGACGACGTCGCCGAGCTTGCCGAGGACCGGGAGCATCACGGTGGCCGCGAGGGTGTAGCCGACCATGATCCAGCTCATGTGCTCGAGCGCGCCGAGGTCGCCGGCGATCGTGGCGAGAGAGGTCGAGACGACGGTGTGGTCGAGGGCGCCGAGGAACGACACCGTGAGAAGGGCCGCGACGAGGATGCGGACGCGAGCGGGAGAGAGAGTCATGCGTGGGGCGCCCGTACGACCGGGCGATCGACGCGACCGTATGTGCCGCTCCGGCTCCCTCACCGGGCGAACGGGCTCGCGGAGCCCCGACGTCCCGTCCATCATACCCGACTTATGTCGATTTTTGACATTAGCCGCGTCGGACATCAGCGGAGAGCGTTCGACAACACCGTCGCCGCGCCCGAGAGCGCCTGTCCCCCGTCGACGCCGATCTCGGCCCCCGTGATGAAGGCCGCGGCATCCGACAAGAGAAAGGCGACGATCCCGGCGACCTCGGAGGACTCGCCCACCCGGTGCAGCGGAATGATCGCCGTGTTCGCGTCGGCGAAAGCGGGCGCCGCCGAGGCCGTCATCGGCGTGCGGATGAAGCCCGGGTGCACGAGATTGACCCGGATGCCACGGGGCCCGAGCTCTGTGACGCACGCGTGCGTGAGCCCCCGGAGCGCCCACTTGCTCGCCGTGTACGCGGCTGTGTAGTGCCCCGTGAGTCCCGCGACCGAGCCGATGTTGACGATCGAGGACCCGGCATCCATCAGGGGCAGCAGAGCCTGGATGCCGAGCATCGCGCCGGTGACGTTCACGGCGAAGACGCGGTCCCAGTCGCCGCGGTCCAGCTCGCCGATGCGCGCGCGGTGGGTGATGCCGGCGTTGTTCACGAGCCCGCGGACCCGGCGCCCCTCAAGAGCGGCGGCGAGCTCAGCCCAGTCCTCCTCACTCGAGACGTCGAGGCGGCGGTAGGTGATGCCCGGTGCGTCGCGCAGGTCCGGGGCGTCATCCGCCACGTCGACCGCGACCACCTCGGCACCCGCGCGGGCGAGGGCGAGCGCTTCCTCGGCACCCTGCCCTCCCGCGGCACCGGTCACGACGAAGAGGTTCCCGGTGAGCCCGGGGGTGGTCATCGCGACCGCGCCCTCGAGCGGACGCGCGCCCGCGGCACGGGCGGGGCGGCGATCCGCTCCCCCACGACGTTGACGATCTCGCCGACCCCCTCGATCGCCAGGCGCACCTCGTCACCGGGTTCGAGCGCTCGCGGGTCGAGACCGCCGCGGCGCCCCCACAGCTCGCCGAGGCACCCGCCGTTGCCGACGGTGCCCGAGCCGAGCACGTCACCCGGAACGACGATCGAGTTGCGCGCGGCGTAGGCGACGAGCTCGGGGAACGGCCAGCCCATGTTCGACACGAGGTCGTGACCGATCAGCTCGCCGTTGATGAAGAGCTCGGCGCGCACCGCGAGGAAGCCGTCGGCGTCGAGGAACGGCTCGAGCTCATCGGCCGTGACGATCCACGGTCCGAGCGTCATCGCGAAGTCCTTGCCCTTCGCGGGCCCGAGGCGCACCTTCATCTCGCGCGACTGCAGGTCGCGGGCCGACCAGTCGTTCATGACGGTGTAGCCGAAGATGTGCCGCGCCGCGGTCTCGGCGTCGACGTTCTCGCCGTCGGAATCGGGGGCTGCCCCGATCACGGCGGCGAGCTCGAGCTCGACGTCGAGACGCTGGGTCTCGGGGATGGCGACGACGTCACCCGTCGCCCGCACGGTGTGCGGGTTGGTGAAGTAGAACGTCGGCGCTTCGTACCACTCGGGCACGACCTCGCTCTTGCCGTCGACCGACGCGCTCACGCCCTCGACGTGCTCTTCGAAGGCGACGAAGTCGCGGATCGACGCCGGCACGAGCGGGGCGAGCAGGCGCACCTCGGTCAGCGGCCGGGCCGCGGCACGGTCCCGGCGTTCGTAGAGCGCCGAGGCCGCGGACAGCCCCTGCGCCAGCACCTCGGCGACCCGGAGCCCGTCCGGGAACGGCACCACGAAGTCGTTGACGACGAAGCCCTCGCCCACATCGGCCCCGTCGGCCCACCGTGCGATCCTCACGCGTGCACCCGGGTGCGCAGCAGCTCCGCGGCGTTTCCGCCCAGGATGCCGGAGGTCTCGGCATCCGAGAGTCCGGCGCCGCGCACGAAGCCGACGGGATCGTCGAGTCCCATGTCGAACGGGAAGTCGCTGCCCAGCAGCACGCGGTCGGGACCCGCCGCCTCGACCAGCCAGCGCAGCGCCCGCTCGTCGTGCACGACCGTGTCGAACCAGAGCTTCGAAAGGTAGGTCGACGGGGCGTGCGCGCAGCCGCGCGCTTCGGGGCGGACGGTCCACGCGCGGTCCGAGCGGCCGATCGCGGTGGGCAGGTATCCCCCGCCGTGCGCCGCGATGAGGCGGAGTCCCGGATGCCGATCCAGCACGCCCGCGAAGATGAGGTGCGACAGCGCGACGGCGTTCTCGGTGGGCTGGCCGACCGTGTTGGAGAGGTAGAAGCGGTCGAGCCGCTCGTCGAGCGAGCAGCCGAAGGGGTGCAGGAACACCACGGCGCGCAGCTCGGCCGCGCGGGCCCAGAAGGGCTCGAGGCGTTCGTCGCTGAGCTCGACGTCCCCGGCGAACGACGAGATCTCGACGCCCGCGAGGCCGCGCCCGAGAACGGCGTCGTCGAGCGCGTCGACGACGAGGTGCGGATGCTGCAGCGGCGCGGTCCCGAGACCGACGAGACGGTCGGGTGCCTGCGCGACGTGGTCGGCGATGAGGCGGTTCGCCTCGGCGGTCGTCCAGGTCGCCAGGCCCTCGTTCGCCCACGGGTAGAAGTGGTTCGGCGAGGGGCTGACCCACTGGCGGTCGACGCCCTGGGCGTCCATCGCCTCCAGGCGCGCGCGCACGTCGGTCAGGCGCGGGAAGCGCTCGCCGATCATGCGTCCCGAGGCCTGCAGGCTCGCGAGGCCGTTGCGCTTCAGCTCGAGGTCGGCCGCGGCCTGCACCTCGTCAGGCACGCGGCGCTCGACCTCGGCGTGGAGCCCGGGCATGAGCAGGTGGGCGTGGACGTCGGTGACCTCGTTGCGGTCGACGCCGTCGGTCGCGAGGCTCATGCGCGGGCCGCCGTCAGCTGCGCGACGCCGAACATCAGGCCGCCCATGTCGGCGTCGCGGACGCCGTCGAGCTGCCACTGACCGAGCTGCACCGAGGCGTCGACGATCGCTTTCGCGCGCGCGACGCGGCGCTCGTGGAACGCGTCCCACAGCGCCTGGTCGACGGCATCCCGCTCCACGAGGAGCTCGCTCAGGACCGCGGCGTCCTCGAGGCCCTGGGCCGCGCCCTGCGCGATCGTGGGAGGGCAGCTGTGCGCGGCGTCGCCGATCACGACGACGCGACCGCGGTTCCACGGCGCCTCGACGAGGTGCTTCGTGAACCACGTGTAGTTCGCGTCGGCACCGGCTTCGATGTCGGCGCGGATGTGGTTCCACGGTCCGTCGTACGCGCGCGACTGCTCGACCATGATGCGCCGCGCCTCCTCGGGCGTCGCCTGGGAGCGGTCCTGCGCCGCCTCGACGAGGAACGCGTACATCGTGTCGTCGCCGGTGGGCGTGTAGCCGGCGATGTACATCGGGCCGCCGTAGTACAGCTCGCTGCGGTCGACGTCGGGCGGCAGCGACACGAAGGTGCGCCAGATGCCCATGCCCGTCTGCTCGGGCGAAACGTGGATGCCGATCATCTCGCGCACGGCCGAGTGCAGGCCGTCGGCGCCGACGAGCAGGTCGAAGGTGCCCGCGGGCTCGCCGTCCACCTCCACCGCGACGCCGTCGTCGGTCTGCGAGACGCCGGTCACCCGCGTGCCGAAGTACACGCGCGCTCCGTGGCGCTCGGCCGCGGCGAGCAGGATCCCCGCCAGATCGGGACGCGACATCCCCATCGTGGAGGGGTAGTCGGGGCCGCCGGTCTTCAGGTCGGGCAGGGCCGCGACGACCGGAGCACCGGGGCCGGGGGCGCGCAAGTTGAGACCCTCGAAGGCCTTTCCGGCGGCGGCGACCTCGTCCCAGACGCCGAGCTCGTCGAAGACGCGCAGCGCGTTGCCCTGCAGGGTGATGCCCGAGCCGCGCGTGGACAGCGCGGGTTGGGCGTCATACAGGTCGACCTCGACGCCGGCCTTGGCGAGGAAGATCGCGGTGGCCAGGCCCGCGACGCCGGCTCCGGCGATCGCGACTTTCTGAACGGCGGTCATGTCAGAACCTCTCTGTTCTGGGACGGGGGTGATCGAAACGGGGACGGGTGAAGCGATTACAGCAGAGCGACGGGGTTCACCGGCGAGCCGACCGCCCCCGTGATCGGCAGCGGCGGAGCCGAGAGGAGGAACTCCCAGCGTCCCGCGGCGGCGCAGGCCGCGGCGAGCGCGTCGAGGTTCCACATCTCGCCGATCGTCAGCCCCAAGTTGGGGATGACGACCTGGTGCAGCGGCTGGAACGCCGGCACGTCGAACTCGTTCGGCCGCACCTCGAAACCCCACGTGTCGGTCGCGATCGCGGCGATCTCGGTGCGGTGCAGCCACCCGGCGGTGGTGAGCGAGAGCCCGGGAGCGGGTCCGCCGGCGTAGTCGCCCCAGCCGTCGCGATGCGCGCGGGTGTAATGGCCGGTGCGGACGAGCACGATGTCACCGCGCCCGATCTCGACGCCCTCGGCCGCGGCACAGGCCTCGAGGTCGGCGACGGTGATCGCGTAGCCGTCGGCGAGCTCTCCCGCCTCGGGGGCGAGGTGCCGTCCGAGATCGAGCAGCACGCCGCGCGACACGATGACGTCGGCCGCGTGCTCGATGCCGGTGACCAGGTCGCCGTCGCTCGTAACGACGTCTCCGGCCCGTCGGCCGTTCCACGCGTAGCCGTGGTCGAAGATGTGACCGAGCCCGTCCCACTGGGTCGAGCACTGCAGGGGCATCGCGATCACGTCGTCGGCGCCGCCGATCCCGTGGGGGAAGCCCTGGTTGCCGCGCTCGGCGTCCGTCCCCGTGTCGGTCATCGTGTGCACCGGGTTGGTCCGCCGACGCCAGCCCTTCTGCGGGCCGTCGGTGTCGAAGCGCTGCGAGAGCGAGATCGAGACGCCGTCGCGCACGAGGGCCGCGGCCGCCCGGCGCTTGTCGGCGTCGATGAAGTTGAGGGTGCCGAGCACGTCGTCCTCGCCCCAGCGTCCCCAGTTGCGGAACGCCTCGGCGCGCGAGGCGATCTCGGCCTCGGGGTTCTGCCGGTCGAGGTCGGCCGGGTTCTCGGAGGGGAGGGTCACGACGCCTCCCCCACGCATCGCACGACCTGCGTCCCGAGCGCCCCGATCGTCCCGGTCATGACGTCCCCGTCGCGCAGGAACCTCTTCCAGTGCTGACCGTTGCCGGCGGGGCTGCCGGTGAGCAGCAGGTCGCCGGGAAGCAGCGGGTGGGTCTGCGATGCCGCCGAGATGAGCGCGGGCACGTCGAACAGGAGGTCGGAGGTGTTGGCATCCTGCATCACCTGTCCGTTCAGCTCGAGGCGCACGTCGGTGTCGGCGGGGTCGACGAACCGCGCGGGCACGAGGAGGGGCCCGGTCGGCAGGAAGCCGGGCGCGTTCTTCGCCCGGTACCAGTCGGTGCCGATCTCTTTCATGTCCTTGCGGAACACGAGGTCGCGCGTCGTGATGTCGTTGACGATCGTGTACCCGGCAACGTGGTCGAGGGCGTCCTCCCGCGAGACGCGGAAGGCCTCCTTGCCGATGACGACGGCGAGCTCGAGCTCCCAGTCGTGCACCTCGCTGTACGAGGGAAGGACGAGCGGCACGTCATCGCCGACGACGCACGCGGTGAGGCCGATGAAGAAGTACGGCTCGCCGCTGCGGGCGCGCTCGTCCATCATGTCGGCGGCGAAAGCGTGCGCCTCCTCGGGCGTGCGGTCGGTGTTCTGCGTCAGGCCCGCGGCCACGAGCTGGATGACGTGCTCGCGGTAGTTGGCACCGGTCTGCAGCACCTGCCGCGGCTCGACGGGCGCCGTGAGGGTGACATCCGAGAGGGGATGCCACTCCCCCGGCGCCTCTTCCCGCCCGGAGGCGAGGGCTTCGAGGCGATCCCAGTCGGGGTCGGCGAGGAAGGTGTTCAGACCTCCACCCAGTTCGTCGGCGGTGAGCGCGCGGATGCGGTCTCCGGCGACGAGGCCGATGCGCACGGCATCCGCCTCACGAAAACGCGCGAGCGCGAAGGGTGCAGTCGTCATGGTGGTGCTCACTTTCCCCGACCGGGATCTCGGCTCAGCCCCGGCCCTGAACGGCGTAGGGGTTGAGCAGCGCGTCCTTGATCTCGTCGGGCACGCCCTCTTCGGTGGCGCTGGGGCCGTCGGCGGGCGGGAACGACTCGGTCATCGACATCGGCATGGCGCCGTTGCGGTACATGTTGTTCGAGCCGAGCGAGGGCTTCCAGGTGTTCGCCTCCCAGTCGGGCACGTAGTTGCGGTAGCCGCCGGTGTTGAGCTCGATGCGCAGCGTCGAGGGCTCGCGGTAGTAGAGGAAGGTCTGCTCGCCGATGCCGTGGATGTTGGGGCCGTACTCGATCGGCACGCCGTTCTCCATGAGGGTGTCGGCGGCGATGAGCAGCTCTTCGCGGGTGTCGACCCAGAAGGCGTAGTGGTTGATGCGGCCGGCGCGGCTCGAGCCGTCGAGGACGACGCCGAGGTCGTGCGACTTCTCGTTCGTCGTCAGGACCGAGAACACGGAGATGGGCGCCTCGTCGAGAACGGTGCGCGCCATGAAGCGGAAGCCGAGCGTGTCGACGTACCACTGCACGAACGAATCGACGTCCTTCGTGGCGACGGTCACGTGGTCGAGCTGGCGGGGAGCGCCGGCGACGGAGCTGCGCTTCTCGGGGCGGTCGGGGAAGATCGAGGCGGTGTGCGGCTCGGCGCGGTGGCGCTCGACGTCCCAGTGCAGGGTCATGTTGTGCCCCTGCGGTCCGGTGAAGCGGAACGCGCGGCCGATGCCCCGGCCCTCGAACCACTCGCCCTCGATGCCGGCGGCCTGCACGCGCTTGGCGGCCTCTTCGAGCGCCTCGGCCGACGAGGTGCGCCAGGCCATGGTCTCCATGCCCGGCTCGTCGCCCTTGACGACGATGACGGAGTACGCGTAGTAGTCGCCCCAGCAGCGGAGGTAGACACGGTCGTCTTCGCGGGCGACCTCGGTCAGCCCCACCTGGTTGACGTAGAAGTCCACCGAGGCCTCGACATCAGGAGTCGTGATCGCGACGAACGACAGATGAGAGAGAAGCTTGATCATCTTCGATCCTTTCGGTGAATCGGGTCGTTCCGACTCTTCTTCCACTATCCGACCGAAGTCGGTATCAGGGAATCCGATTCTGTGGATGCCGGGCATCGGCGTGACTTATTCGCTCGACGCTCGCTTCACGCGTGAACGGACCCCGGGCATCGCTCGTCCCACTTCTGACGGTGCATGTCCCAAAACTGGTTGGCCTGGGAGCCCGCAACCCACCACAAGTGGGACATGCTCCGGTGGAGGGCAGCTCCGCTCGTCAGGAGGGGTGCGAGATGACGGCGTCGTCCGCCGCCAGCTCGGGCAGATCGCTGAGAACGGCGCCCGCGTCGATGGCATCCAGGACCCGGCGGAGCGCGAGACGTTCCGGGGACTCGCGCCGGACGGGCCGGATGCGGCGACCGCCCTCGTCGCCGAACGCCACCTCGGCGAGCGGCGACGCGGTGTCCACGCGCACCTCGAGACGGCGCGGGCCCAGCGCGGTCGCGACGAGCGCGCCTCCCACTCCGCCGCCGATCGCACGGGTCACGCTCGCGCCGACGCCGTCCAGACCGCGCAGGGCCAGAGTTGTGGCCGTGGCGGTATCGGCGCGATCGACGAGGCTCAACGAACCGCCGGCGAGGATCCGCGCCCACCCGACCGCGTCACGGAGGAGGGCCGTGGCATCCGTTCGTCCTCCCCAGGCGTCGATCACGACGTGCCGCGGTACGACGGGCTCGGCACCCGCGTCGGCGACGACGTCGGGCCGCACGCGTCGACGGACGACCGCGACCGGAGAGCCGATCGCGCCGAGCCGCGCGTGCACGTCGGTCGGCGCCGGGTCGGGCTCGTCGACGACGAACGCCGCGGCGTCGACGAGACGCTCCCACCAGGCGCCGCGGCCCTCGACTACCCGGATCGCGTCCACGCCACCGCCGGGCCTCACCCGCGGCGCGAGCTCGGCCACCGCCGCGCGGTACGCGGGGAGGTCGGTCCACACGTCCCTCATCGCACCGACCCCGCCCGCACGGCACCCCGGCGCGCGTCGTCTTCGCGCACGGCCCGGTCCGGCACGGCCCGGTCCCGCACGGCACCGTCCCGCACGGCCTCGGCCGCCCCGTCGGCGATAGCCGTCACGAACGAGGCGTCGGCGCGCAGCTCGTCGTACTCCATCGCGGCCTCGCCGCGCAGCAGCGCCGCGAGCGCCCGCCACTCGACCTCGTAGCCGTCGCGACGGTCGATCGGGTAGACGGTCTGCACGCCCTGCGCGTCGCGCACGGTGGTGCGCGCGCCACCCACGTGGACGAACGGCGGGGGGAACTCGACCTCGACACGAGCACCGGCGGTGGCGACGCTCACCCGCCAGAGCGAGTCGGCCCCCTCGGGCAGCATCACGGTCGTGAACCGCACCAGAGCGCCGTTCGCGCGCAGGGCGAGGTCGAAGCCGATCGGCGGCACGGGCCGCGCCCAGAGCACCTCCGGACCGCCCGGCACGAGGTCGCGAACGAGCGGAAGATCGTGGACGCCGAGCCCCGCGACGAGCTGGCGCACGATCGCGGCGCTCTGCTCGGGGTCGTCGAGGTCGAGCGGCGGGCGCTTCGCGGGCGGCGCCGAGGGAAGCGGCTCGCCCATCGTGAGCGCGTGGTACCGGTCGTTGGGCGAAAGGCACAGCGTGACCGTCACCGAGGAGATGCGCCCCTCGAGGGCGTTCAGGTGGTGCGTCGCCCGCCCCCACGCCGGGTCGAAGAGATGGTTCGTCCCGACGACGAGGAGGGCACCGACCGCCGCGCACTCGGCGACGAGGAGCTCGGCATCCTGAGCCGTATCGGCGAGCGGCTTCTCGCAGAAGATCGCCCGACGACCCGCGGCCAGGCTCGCGCGCACATGTTCCGCATGGAGCGCGGGCGGGCTGCAGATCGCGACGACGTCGACCTCGGGGTCGGCGAGGAGCGCATCGATCCCCGTGGACGCACGAGCACCGAACCGTTCCGCGATCGCCGCGGCCCGCCCGCTCCCGGCATCGCTCACGTGGACGAGGCGGAAGTCACCACCGGTGCGCACGAGGGTCGGCGCGTGCAGCGCCGCGACGCCGGGACCCGACCCGATGATGCCCACGCCCCACGTCATGTCGGCCCCCTCGCCTACTTCGGCATGATTTATGCCGAAGTTGTCACGTCACGAACTATAGATGACGAGATTCGAGCAGGACAGACCCGCTCTTATGTGAAGATCAACCCATGGCCAACGTGTCCACCCTCCGCTTCGGCGCCCAGACCGACGAGGTCACGAGCCTCCTGCGGATCGTCAACATGGTCCGCCTCGGTGAAGCAGTGACGCGCCCCGAGATCGGCCGCGTGACGGGCCTCGGCCGCGGTGTCGTCGCCCAGCGCGTCGACCGCGCCGTCGAGATGGGCTTCCTCGAGGATGCCGAGTACGGCCCCTCCTCCGGCGGCCGCGCGCCCCGAACCCTGCGTTTCCGCGCGGAACGCGGCCGCATCGTCGTGTGCGCGCTCGGCGGTCAGCACATCCACGTCGGCGTGACCGACCTCGACGGCGAGATCCTCGACGAGGCCCATCGCGTGTGGGACATCGCGCGCGGCCCCGAGGAGACCCTGACCACCGCGACCGCGATGGTCGACGAGCTGCTCGCCAAAGGCGACGGCACCCCCGTCTGGGCGATCATCGTGGGCCTCCCGGGCCCCGTCGACTTCGAGACGGGGCGCCCCGTGGCCCCGCCGATCATGCCGGGCTGGAACGGCTTCGACGTCCGCGGCGCCTTCGAGGAGCGCTACGAGGCCCCCGTCTGGGTCGACAACGACGTGAATCTGCTCGCCGCGGGCGAGCGCGCGCGCCGCCGCGACGAGGCGATCGACCTCATCTACTGCAAGGTCGGCACGGGGATCGGCGCCGGGCTCGTCTCTCACGGCCGGCTGCACCGGGGCGCGAACGGCGCCGCGGGCGACATGGGCCACGTGCGCGTTCCCGGCGCCGAGCAGGTCTGCCGGTGCGGCAAGATCGGCTGCCTCGAGGCCGTCGCCGGGGGATGGGCGCTCGTGCGCGACGCCCGCGCGGCGATCGAGGGAGGCGCCACGGGCCCCCTCGCCGACAGTGTGGCCGCGGGCGACGATCTGAGCCTCGAGAGGATCACCCTCGCAGCCAGCAGAGGCGACGCCCTGGCCATCTCGCTCGTCCAGGCCTCGGCCCGGCAGGTCGGCGAGGCCGTCGCCGCCCTGGTCAACATGTTCAACCCGAGCCTCATCGTCATCGGCGGGGCCGTCGCGTCGACGGGCGAGCTGTTCCTCGCCGAGGTGCGCCACCGGGTCTACGAGCTGTCCCTTCCCCTCGCGACCCGGGACCTTCAGATCAAGACGAGCGAGAACGACACGCGGGAGCCCGTCCGCGGCGGCGTGGACCTCGCCTTGGAGCAGCTGTTCGAGGTGAGCCTGCCGCGCTGGTTCGCGGATGGGCGGCCGACCGTCGCGGCGGTGCACGGGACACCCGCCTGACTTCTTCCCTATTTCGACATTAGTCGGTAGGTTGTGAGCGGAAGCGCGCCATCGGGCGCGCTGTGACACGAGGACGTGCCCGCCATGACCCTTTCCGCCCTGCGCGACGATGCGCTGCGCACCGCCGCAGACGGGACGGAGGTGCGTCTCTCGCTGCCGTGGATCCGGTCGCTCCCCGTGGCGAGCCTGATCGACCCGGTCGTCCACCTCGACGGAACGCGGCACGAGCCCTCCGTCGTCCTCGGCACGCGGCGCGTACCCGCCGCAGCGCTCACCGACGAGGGCGGCTGGTGGTACCTGCAGGATCGCGTCGTGCTGGAGATTCCGGATGCCGTGACCCCCGGCATCCACGAGGTGTCGGTGTCGTTCCGGCTCGAGATCCCGTATCTGCCCGCCGGGCCCGACGCCCCGCTGCGCCTGCCGTTCTCCTTCCGCCGTGAGCTCGAGGCGGGAGCCGCTGCCCCGAGCGTCTCGCTCGACGTCGGAGAAGCCGCGTGAGCCTGCCCGAGGGGTGGACCCTCTCCGCCAGCGCCTTCAACCTCACCCCCGAGGTGATCGGGGCCGAGCGCAGCGCCCCCGACCTCGCCCTCACGCTCGTCGAGCGAGGCATCGCCTCGGCCGTCGAGATCGAACTGGGCCAGATGTGGCGCGGATTCCCCGCGCCACCGACGCGCGACGTCGAGGCTTTCCGCGACCGGCTCGCCGCCGAGGGCGGACGCGTCAGCATCGTCGGCGTCAGCATCGACGAGTACGACCGTGGGCGACGACGGACGGATGCCGAGCGCCGGGCATTCCTCGAACCACAGCTGCGCGCAGCCGCCTCGGTGGGAGCCGCCGGAGTCCGCCTGCCGATCGGCCAGGCCGGGGCGATCCTCGACGACCTCGTGCCGCTGCTCGAAGACCTCGACCTCGTGCTCTTCGAGGAGGCGCAGGGCCACGAGACCCCGGCCGCGCGGCCGGCGGACTACGACCGCATCGCCGAGCTCGACACCCCGCACGTGCGCCTCCTGCTCGACATCAGCATGCTCATGCCGGCCCTGCCGGTGACCTACCTCGAGCGGCTCGAGCGCGGCGGCATCCCGGGCGACCTCGTCGGTCGCCTCCGCGAGGAGTGGCGCGACGCGGCGACCCACGACGCGGTCATCGGCCTGCTGCGGTCGGGCGGTGTACCGGGGCCGGTGCACACGCTGTACATGAACTTGCTCGTGCGGTTCGGTCGCGCGCACATCTCGGACCTGGCATCCGTCCTCCCCCTCCTCGGTGCCGTGCACCTGAAGTTCTGGGACCTCGACGACGCCGATCACCGACTTTCCGACCCCCTTCGCGACGTGGGCGCCGCCCTCGCCGCGACGGGCTTCACCGGCACGCTCTGCAGCGAGTGGGGCGGCCAGGAGTGGCTCGACGACGACCCGTGGGAGATGACGTCGCGTCATCTCTCGTTGGCCGCCGGCGCCCTCTCCGACCGTCACCCATCCGCATCCCTTCAGAGAGCGAGCACGCAATGACCGACCGACCCATCAAGTGGAGCTACATGGACCACTGGCGGGCCCAGGGCCCCGCCGGCCCCTACGACCAGTGGCAGTCCAAGCTGGCGATGAAGCGCTTCCTGCAGCAGGTCGCCGCCGTCGGCTTCGACGCGATCGACACCTTCGACTTCCGCATCTGGCAGATTTTCGAGCAGTACGGTTCGGTCGCGAACTACCAGGAGTTCGTGCAGGAGCAGGGCCTCGAGCGCATCGTCAACACGTTCCACGGCGTCTACTACTCCCCCGATCGCTACGCGCCCGAGGTGCCCGCGACCCACGGCACGATCCTCGAGGACTTCCAGCGCACCCTCGACATGTGGTCGGGCATCCAGCTCGACAACATCATCGTCATGCCGGGGTCCCGCTACTTCGACGAGGCGGGAGTGCCCGACGACGGCCTCAAGCACGCGGCCGACATCTGGGGGAAGGTCGGCGAGCTCACGCAGCAGTACGGCGTGAACCTCACCTGCCACCACGAGTTCTACGCCGGCATCCGCACGCGCGATCAGATCGACCGCTTTTACTCGTACGCCGACCCGCGCTACGTGAAGTTCTTCGTCGACACCGCGCAGCACTGCATCGCCGATGTCGACCCCGTAGACGTCTACGAGAAGCACCACGAGCGCGTGACGGGCTTCCACTTCAAGGACACCCGCCACAAGGACGTCAACGACGACTACCGGATGTTCCCGGATGCCGAGGTCTCGGCGAAGACGACCGAGAAGTGGTTCTACGAGATGGGCACCGACGAGGGCCTCGTCGACTTCGAGGCGATGATGCGATCGGTCCGCGACAACGGATACACCGGCTGGATCAGCGTCGAGCACGACAAGGCCGACAAGCTCGGCGGCGACTACGCCGAGAGCACCGCGATCTCGCGCTGGTACGCCAAGAACGTCCTGGACGGCATCTACAACGAGGAGGTCGCGCGATGAGCGACGTGCGCTGGGCCTACGCCATCAACCAGTGGGACACGAACATCGACTCATTCGTGCGCAAGCGCGAGCACGAGCGGGCGTTCAAGACGGCGTCCATCAGCGGCTTCGCGGGGATCGAGCTGACCGCCGAGAGCTTCGGCGCGTGGGAGCCGCTGGGCACGCCCCAGCAGCTCGCCGACCTCTACGGCTCGGTCGAGGAGTTCGGCGAGTTCCTGTCCTCGTGCGCCATCGAGGCCGTGAGCAGCTATGTCTACGACCCCTCCGTCGGCTTCGAGGTCGAGATGGGGCGCGGCCCCGACCCGCTCGACCCGGCGTCGGTCGACCAGATCGTGCGCACCGCACGGTGGTTCGCGGATGCCATCCGCCGCCTCGGCGGGAGCGTGCTCGTCGTGCGCGCCGCGCCGTCGGCGTGGCAGACGGGCGCTCTGTCGGCCGAGCAGATCGAGGTGCTCGCGCACCTGTGGAACACCGTCGGCGAGGCGATCTCCGGCGACGGCGTCGCCCTGGGGCTGCACGTCGACTTCCTCTCGGCGCTGCGCCTCGACGACGGCATCTCGCGGCTGCTCGAGGCGACGGATGCCGCGAAGGTCGGCCTCGCGATCGACACGGCGGAGTACGCGATCGCGGGCATCGACCCGGTCGCGTTCTACCGGCGTCACGCCGACCGCGTCGTGCACGTGCAGCTGAAGGACGCACGCGAGACGGTCGACGACGCCGAGGCGAGCACCCCGCACGCGGAGCAGTTCATCCGCACCGAGGGCGGCGCGCGCAAGATCCTGCGCTGGTTCTACGAGCCGAGCGACGAGCGCGCGCTCGTCGACTTCGAGGCATTCGTCGGTGCCCTGGCAGAGCACGGCTACCGCGGCTGGATCGTCGTGGAGTCCGACCAGAGCCCGCACCCCGCCGAGAGCACGATGGTGGCGGGCTGGTACGTGCAGAAGGTACTGCGCCCGATCCTCGAGGGCGCCCGCGTCCCCGCCTGACGGTTCGGCCACGCGAGGGGTCGGTTTCTGTCGCTTCCCCAGCTCGGAAGCGACAGAAACTGACCCCTCACGCGCTATCACACGGGCCTCGGGTCGCGCCGCCCCCTCGGCGAGCCGGCGCGCGCGTGGAACCGTGGGGGCATGGCATCCCCCCTCGCCCTGCTTCGTGACGACTCGCTCTCGCTCCTGGTCCGCGGCTACGGATTCGGCGCGCACCTGTGGCGACGCGCCGATCGCGGCGCGCGAGCGGTGCCGTTCCGACTCCTCGGGCGAGAAGCGCTGTTCGTCCGCGGCGAGGAAGGGGTGCGGCTCTTCTACGACGAGTCGCTGACCCGCCGGCACGGCGCGATGCCGGCGTTCATCCAGGAGTCGCTGTTCGGCCACGGCTCGGTGCACAGCCTCGACGGTGAGGAGCACCGCCACCGCAAGGCGACGTTCGTCGACGTGCTCTACGACGACGCCGAGGTACAGCGCCTGCTGCCCGAGCTCGAACGGCAGTGGCAGGGCGAGCTCGACGCGTGGGTCGCGGGCGGCGAGCGCTCAGCGTACGACGCCGCGGTGGGAGCCCTGGGCCGCGCGATCATGCGGTGGGCAGGCATCCCCGGCACCGCCACGGCACAGACGCGCTGGGCGAAGCGGCAGGCACAGATCGTCGACGGGTTCGGCGTGCCGTACTCGCCCGAGTTCTTGCTGGCCCTGGCGAACCGTCGGTGGTCGGACCGCCACGCCGCCGAACTCATCGAGGCCGTTCGTACCGGAACCCTCGATCCCGCCGAGGGCACGGCGCTGCACGCCT
Source organism: Microbacterium testaceum (assembly GCF_001476285.1). Classification (GTDB taxonomy): domain Bacteria; phylum Actinomycetota; class Actinomycetes; order Actinomycetales; family Microbacteriaceae; genus Microbacterium; species Microbacterium testaceum_B. The sequence goes on from NZ_LDRU01000030.1 coordinate 15,966, forward strand.
GGGCGTGGCACCGCGACCGCTCCGGCGAGCTGCTGCCCGCGAAGCGCGCGGGCATCGAACTGCAGAACAGCTTCCGTCCGATGATCGCGGTTTCGCGCTTCGTCGCGTTCGCCGCGAAGGAGCTGCACGACCGTCCCGAGTGGCGCGAGCGCATCGCGGCCGAGACGGCCGAGCGCGGCTCGCTCGTGAGCGGCGAGCTGGCGACGGCGTTCGCGCAGGAGATCCGCCGGACCGCTCCCTTCGTGCCGATGCTCCCCGCGTGGGCCGTGAGCGACGTCGAGCTCGATGGCGAGCGCGTTTCCGCCGGTGGCCGGGTCGTGCTCGACATCCTCGGCACCGACACCAACGCGCGCGAGTGGGAGCGGCCCTCGACGTTCGACCCCGAACGCTTCCGCGGCATCGACGACTACGAGGCGCTGCGCGCCTTCGTCCCCCACGGCGGCGGCGAGGTGCCGACCGGTCACCGCTGCCCGGGCGAGAAGCTCGCGATCGCCGGGCTCGCGGCATCCATCGCCGTCCTCAGCGACCCTCGCCTGCGGATCTCGGGCCACGGCCTGGAGGTGAATCGGCGCCGGATGCCGACCAAGCCGCGCTCCGGTGGGCGCGTGCGCCGCGCGGACACCCCGTCGGGCTGCCCGTTCCACCGCGGCTGACGGTCACGACGGCGGGCTACACGCAGAAACGGCTGAGTGTTCTGGCCTCCTTGCTGCGGTGCGCCGCGGGGCTCGCTGTAGGTCAGCGCGCGGGCCGCACCCACCGCCGCCACTCGGGCTGCGGCGCATATCCGCGAGCCGCCCAGGCGGACGCGCCCCGGTCGTTGCCCTCGAGCACCATCGCGTCGAAGCGTCCGGCGCCGAGCGCGCGAAGACGGGCCTCGGCCGCGTCGAGGAGGACTCGGGCGAGGCCCTGACGGCGGTGATCGGGGTGCACGGCGAGGCGGTAGAGATGCGCGCGCCACCCGTCCCAGCCCGCGATGACGGTGCCGACGATCCGTCCGTCCGAGCGCACGACGAGCACGGCCTCGGGGTCGCGGCGCAGGAGCGCCTCGACCACGGGAGCCGAGTCACTCGGCCGCGCGTCATTCTCGCCCGCGATCGCCCAGAACGCCAGCAGCGCATCGACGTCGGCGAGGGTCGCGGTCTCGACAGCGGGGGAAGGGCTCATCGTCCCGACGATACCGCCGCGCCCGTCAGCGCGGTTGGAGTCCCGCCGCGCGGTAGATCGCGTCGACCACCCGCATCGTCCCCGCGCCGCGGTGGGCGTCGAGGACGCTCGGCGACCCGTCGGCGAGCACATCGCGCAGGTGCTCGAGCTGCCGCGCGTAGCTGTTCTCCCCCGGCTCCGCCGCGACCGAGCGGAGCACCTCCCCGTCGGACGACGTCACGGTGAGCGTCGCTCCCCACTGCGGCACGATCACGCTCGTCGCGAGCAACGACGCGTCACTGCCATCGACGCGCACCCACATGGCGCCCTGATCGTCGCCGAGGAACGAGGCCCGCAGGAGAACCGGGATGCCGCCGGGCAGGCGCAGCTCCGCGTCGGTCTGCAGGTCGACCCGGGGATCCGCGTGATACGTCTGCGCCGTCGCCGTGATCACCTCGGGCTCGCCGAACGCCGCACGGAGGAGATCGACGGCGTAGCAGCCGACGTCCATCACGGCCCCACCCGCGAGGTCGCCATCGAGGCGGATGTTGCCGGGCTGCACGACGAAGTGCGGGATGCTGAAGTCGATCTCGACGAGCTTCACCTCACCGAGCACGCCGGAGCCGATCGTGTCGAGGAGCTCGCGGATGAAGCCGTGCAGGCGGAAGTGGAACCCGACGAACGCGCGTCGGCCCGTGGCCTCCGCGGCATCCGCGATCGCTGCGGCGGTCGTGCCGTTCGCCGACAGGGGCTTCTCGCACAGCACATGCTTGCCGGCGGCGAGCGCGCGATGCGCCCACTCCGCGTGCACGACCGGCGGGAGCGCGAGGTAGACGAGGTCGACCCGCGGGTCGGACAACACCGCGTCGTAGTCGCCCCACGCGGGCAGGTCGAGGCGGTCGGCGAACACCCGGGCCCGCTCGGGATCGCGCGCCCCGATCGCGACCACCTCGACGCCCTCCACCCCGCGCGCGGGCTCGACCATCGCGCGTTCGGCGATACCGCCGGCCCCCAGGATGCCGATTCCGATCACACCCGTCTCCTCACCGTCATAGACGTCTCCGTCATAAACGCGATCCACGCGCATAAACGCGGTGTGCTCGCGTTTCTGTGAGCGAATCGCGTTTATGCGTGTCTCGCCCGGCGCCCGACGCGCGCCGAGCATCGCCGCGAGCAGCACCCGACGCGCCCCGACACGCGCCGCGCGCAGCGGCACCGCCCCGCGCTACGCCCCGACCGGCGCGACGCCCGACGCGCCGCGCACCGCAGCGCCGCGCGTCACCCCTCGCCGTTGTAGTACGGCCAGGGGTTGATGCGGCGGTCGCCGCGGCGGTCCGGGCCCGTCAGCGTCACCTCGCCGGTCGCGGCCCACTCCACGCCGCGCGGGAACATGCGGATGAACTCGATGCGCCGGAACGTGTCGATGTCGTGCCCGATCGTGATCGTGAACGACCGCCCCTTGCCGTACTCGTTGATCCACGCGAGCGGCTGCTCCGTGTTGATGCCCGGCAGGGCGGCGATGCCCTCCGGCGGGATGTCGACGGGGTAGTGCGACATCGGCCACACCGGTGCCTTCTCGTACGCCTCGAGATCGTCGAACGTCGTCAGCAGCACCTGGGCGCCCTCGTACATCTGCACGCCGACGAGGATGTCGTCTCCCGTGACGGTCCACGTCGCGTTGATGCCCTCGGTGATCGGATGCCGGGGCTCGGCCGTGTGCAACTGCGCCTCGCCCCACGGGCGGGGGCGGAGGCCCGTCTCCCACGCGCTGAGCTTGGCTCCGCGCATGACGTTGTACTCCTCGGGGTAGCCCCAGCGATCCTCTTGAGCCGCGGAGCCGTGGAACCAGACGATGCCCTTGCCCTCGTCGTGCACGAACCGGAGGATCGCGGCATCCGTCTCCGCCCCGAACCCGGTGGCCATGTCGTGGTAGCCGTCGCGGCCCTCGAAGATGACGATGAGCACGTCGTACTTGTCGATGACGCTCGCCGGGAGCCCGCGCGGGTCCTCGACGACGCGGACCTTGAAGCGCCCGGTGTCCTCCAGCAGCGTCGTGATCCATTGGTTGTGCAGGCGGAAGCTCCGGTGGGCGTTGTCATGCTCGACGGTCATGTGCCCCGAGAGGATGAGCACGTTCACGACGTCGGTCATGTCTCAGCCCTTCTGCGAGAACGCGGCGTCGAACAGTTGGTGCGGCGGCGTGATCTCGCCGAGCTTGCGAACGAAGGCGAGGGCCTCGGGGCCGCCGACGAGCCGGTCCATGCCGGCGTCCTCCCACTCGACGCTCGTCGGGCCGTCGTAGCCGATCGCGTTCAGCGCGCGGAAGAGCGGCTCCCACGGCACGTCGCCGTGGCCGGTCGAGACGAACGTCCACCCGCGGCGCGGGTTGTCCCACGACAGGTGCGAGCCGAGCACGCCGTTGCGGCCGTCGAGGTTGGTCGTGGACTCCTTGCAGTGCACATGGAGAATGTGCTCCGCGAAATCCAGCACGAACGCGACCGAGTCGAGCTGCTGCCACACGAAGTGCGAGGGGTCGAAGTTGAACCCGAAGCTCTTCCGGTGTCCGATCGCCTCGAGCGTCTTCTTGGCGGTCCAGTAGTCGTACGCGATCTCGGACGGGTGCACCTCGAGCGCGAAGTGCACGCCGACCTCCTCGAAGACATCGAGGATCGGATGCCACCGCTCGGCGAAGTCCGCGTACCCTCGCTCGATCATGGCGTCGGAGGCCGGCGGGAACATCGCGACGTACTTCCAGATGCTCGACCCGGTGAAGCCGGTGACCGTCTTCACGCCGAGCTTCGCGGCGAAGCGCGCCGTGTTCTTGAGGTCCTCGGCGGCACGCCGGCGAACGCCCTCGGCATCCCCGTCCCCCCACACGCGCGGCGGCACGATGTCGTGGTGGCGCTCATCGATGGGGTCGTCGCACACGGCCTGGCCCACGAGGTGGTTGGCGATCGTCCAGACCTTCAGACCGTTGCGCTCGAGGATGTCGAGACGCGACTGCACGTAGTCGGCGTCGTCCCAGCGCGACACGTCGATGTGGTCGCCCCAGCAGGCGATCTCGAGGCCGTCGTAGCCCCACTCGCCGGCGAGGCGCGCGACCTCTTCGAAGGGCAGGTCGGCCCACTGGCCGGTGAACAGGGTGATGGGGCGTGCCATGACGGGGCCTTTCACGAAGCGGGGACGGGGGATGCGACGCCGGTCCACACCGCGTCGGCGGAGGAACTGCGCTCGACCGCGTCGAGCACGCGCTGGACGCGGAGCCCCTCGTCGAATGAGGGGTGCGGGTCGGTGCCGGCGTCGATCGCGCCGACGAGGTCGACGACCTGGTGGCTGAAGCCGTGCTCGTAGCCGAGCATGTGCCCCGCGGGCCACCACGCCGAGACGTACGGATGCTGCGGCTCGGTCACGAGGATTCGCGTGAAGCCCTGCCGCCCGTCGGGGGCGGTGCGGTCGTAGAACCGCAGGCTGTTGAGGTCTTCGAGGTCGAACGCCAAGGCGCCACGGTCCCCCGACACCTCGATCGTGAGGGCGTTCTTGCGCCCGGTCGCGAAGCGGGTCGCCTCGAAGGACGCGAGGGCGCCGTTCGACAGCCGCCCGGTGAAGATCGCGGCGTCGTCGACCGTGACCTCACCGAACCCTTCGCCGGCCGAGCCCGACAGCCCCGACCCGTCGGCCTGCAGCGGCCGCTGCTTCACGATCGTCTCGAGGGTTCCCGTGACGCTCTCGACGCCGAGCCCGGTCACGAACTGCGTCATGTCGATGATGTGCGCGCCGATGTCGCCGAGCGCACCCGAGCCCGCGTGCTCCTTCTGCAGACGCCAGGCGAGCGGCATGTCGGGGTCGACGAGCCAGTCCTGCCGGTACGCCGCGCGCACCTGCTGCACGGTCCCGATCGCCCCCTCGGAGATCATGTCGCGCAGCAGGGTGACGGCCGGGACGCGCCTGTAGGTGAAGCCCACCATCGACCGGATGCCACGCGCCCGCGCCCGCTCAGCCGCCTCGGCCATCGCCTCGGCCTCGGTGACCGTGTTCGCCAGCGGTTTCTCGCACAGCACGTGCTTGCCCGCCTCGAGGGCCGCGATGGCGATCTCGGCGTGCGAGTCGCCGGGCGTGACGATGTCGACGATGTCGATGTCGTCGCGCCCGATGACCTCGCGCCAGTCGGTGGCCGACTCGGCCCAGCCCCACTTCTCGGCGGCGGATGCCACGGCATCCGCGTTCCGTCCGACGACCACGGTCATCTCGACCGCGCGCGGCAGGTCGAACATGCGCGGCGCCTGGCGCCAACCCACGGAATGGGCGGCTCCCATGAAGCCGTAGCCGATCATGGCGACGCGGAGCGGAGTTTTCGGCGGAGTGTCGCCAAGCGGCGCTTCGGGCACGGTGACGCGAGCGGGCGCGGTCATGCCAGCACCAGCTCGCGCTCGACCGGAACCCGGTTCGTGACGTAGCGACCGGGACCGCCGTCGACGCCCGGCATGATCTGCATGTAGAGCAGACGCATCGTCAGCACGACCTCGACGGTGACCTTCTCGCCCGCCGCGGGCGGCGTGTCGAGGTGGATCAGCACATCGGGGCGGTCGGCGACGAACCACAGGGTGTCGGACTGCTCGGGCAGCTCCTCGACGCGGTACTCGCGACCCTCGAGGACGAACCGGAGGTCCTCGGTCGGGACCGCGACACCGTTCACCGAGGCGGCGACCCCGTCGACGGCCGACAGCCAGAGGCTCCGATACCACGGCAGCTGCACCGAGACGGCGAGCCCGTCGTCGGTACGACGGACGTCCTTCTCGGCGAAGAGCGAGTTGTGGGTGGCCACGGGGACTCCTAGGCGAAGGTGTCGACGAAGTGCTCGTGCGCCACCGGCGGCACGGGCTCGAGCTTCTGCGTCGTCTGGGGGCTGTACGGGTGGTTCTTCGAGGGAACCGGCTCGTCAGCGGGCGGCATGAAGACGGGCTTGCCGTCGTCGCCGAAGTACATCAGGTCGAGGTCGAAGGCGCCCTGGTTCTTCAGGCCGAAGCTGACCCAGTTCTCCTCGAAGGGGGCCCGGGCGAGCTCGTAGCAGCGGAACTTCCAGAACTTCCACTCGCCGTCCTGCTTGAGAAAGTCGATCGCGTACTTGCACCACACCCAGTGCGCCCAGACCTTCTTGCCGAGCACCTCGTCGGGCGAGTACATGTCGGGGAACGCCTCGGCGACCTTGGGGTCGGTCAGGCCCGACTCGGTGCCGGCCATGAGCCAGACGCCCTTGGCGGTCTTGCCGTCGGCGGCGACCTCGATCACGGGGGTGTTCGTGGTGTGGAGGATGAGCTTGCCCTCCGGGTGGGGGCGCCCGCGGTGGTAGTCGGTCACGCTCTGCCAGGTCGTGTACTGACCGGCGTTGGTGTATCGCGCGCGGATGCCCTCGGTGCCCTCCTTCACCCACATCGGGATGATCTGCTCGTCCTCGAAGGCGTTGTGCAGGAACATGTAGCGGTTGAACAGGTTCTCGACCTGTCCGCGGTCCTCGGCGCGCTGCGCGAGGGACTGGGCGGCCTCGACCTGCTCGCGCAGGCGCGCGATCTCGGCGATGAGGTCCGAGATGGATGCCTCGGTGGTGGTGTTCGACACGGATACTCCTTCGTGGGTGAGGGTTGTCAGGCCGGCTGGCGCTCGGCGACGGCTTGTTCGATGGCTTTGCGCATGAGCGCGTGCTGCTTCTTGACGAGATCGATGGGGTCGCTCTCGCCGAGGTCGCTGAAGGCGTGGCCCTCCCATTCGCTGGAGAGATAACCCTCGTACCCGCCGATCACGAACTGCTTCACGATGCGCGGGATGTCCATGGCCGACTCCTGGCCGTCCACGCCGATGTCGTAGAACTTCGCGTGCACGTGGAAGATCTGCGGCATGATGTCGAGCCACTCCTCCGGCGGCACGAGACCGTGCATGTTGAAGGCCAGGCGCGTGAACGGCCCGAAGCGCAGCGGGTCGACACCCTCGCCCGAGAGGTAGTCCTCGAACTTCTGGTTGCGCACGTGCATGGGGGTGGGCTCTCGCCAGATCTCGTCCATGACCGGGAAGTGCTTCTCGTCCATGCCCATCTGGCCGAGCGTGCGCAGCAGGGTGGGAGAGAGCGAGTGCATGGTCGACGAGAAGTCGGCGGTGAAGCCGAGCCGGTCGCTCCCGAGCTCGTCATACACCTCGCGGATCTCGAGCACCTTCGGGTCGTTGGGACCCGAGGGCGCGTGGATCTCGTAGCCGAGTCGCTGGTCGTACTTCTCGGCCAGGGGCAGCAGCCGGCGCAGCAGCTCCTTGCCGGCCGAGCGGATGACGACCGTCTTGAAACCGAGCGTGTGCGCCGACTTGAGCTGGCGCGCGAAGAAGTCGTGCTCCTCGTCCGGCGTCATGTCGCGGTCCTTGCGCCGGCCCATGTCGAGGTTCGTGCCGACGGCGCTGGCCTCGAGACCGTACGTCTCGAGCGAGTCGAACCAGAGCTTCGTGAAGTCGGCATCGACGTCGGGGTACGAGCGCAGCAGCTGCGCGAAGTTGAACTCGACGCCCGGGCCGATGCCCTGGTCGTGCACTTCTTTGATGAGGGTCTCGGGGGTGTAGAGCCCCGCGGCGAACTCGCTCGTCATCGAGTAGAGCGTGGTGCCGAGCTTGATGCCTGTTCCGGCGATGCCGTCAGTCATTCGCGTTGTCCTTCCAGGCGCGCGGGTCAGGCCCGCACGGCGTGCGGCAGGTGGGCGTCGAGGGCGCGCCGAGCCTCGGCGGCATCCGTGATCATGCGCGAGCCCGCGGCCTCGGCCGCGGTGCGCTGGATGGCCTGTTCGCCGCGGATGATCTCGAAGGGGCTCTGCCAGTGGTTCCAGTGCCAGCCCTCGTACTCGCTCGACACCGCTCCGCTGTAGCCGTTCTCGACCAACAGGGTGATGAGGTCGGCGACGGGCACCGAGGGCTCGTTCCCGTGCTCGTCGATACCGAAGAACTTGCCGTGCACGTGCTTGATCCACGGCATGATCTCGAGCCAGTCGTCCACGCGCGCCGGCCCGAACAGGCCGGTGCCGTTGATGCCGAAGTCGATGCCGAGGTCGGGGCGACCGTGCTGGTGAGCCAGACCGATGAAGCGGCCGAAGCGCTGCCCGTGGTCGGCCTGATCGGCGGGCGGACCCTGCTCGTAGTACTCGTCCCACAGGGCGACGACGGCCGAGAGAAGCTCCTCCGAGGCCCCGCGCCGGCGGTACGCCTCGATGAGCGAGGGAGCGAAGCCCGTGACGGTGGCGCCCCAGTCCATCGTGAAGCCGAGGAAGGGCGAGCCGACCTTCTCGTAGCGATCGCGCAGCGCGAGGATGCGCGGGTGCGAGGCGTACTGGTCGGCGTGCACCTCGAGCGCGAGCGTGACGCCATACTCCTCGGCGATCGGCGCCAGCGCCTCCATCGAGTCGGGCGTGAGCGAGATCTGCACGCGCGCGATGGGGAAGCCGAGCTTCGCCGCCGCCGCGATCTGCTTGCGCATGTACGCGATGAGCTCGTCCTGGTCCATGAGCTTGTCGGGGCGCAGGCCGATGTCGGCGTTGACCGCGAGCGAGGTACGCACGAGGCCGACCTCGTCGACCAGGTCGGAGAAGCTCGCCGCGAAGCGGTCGTCGATCTCGGGGAAGCCGCGGAAGCTCGAGAAGCCGATGATCTCGAGGCCCGGGCCGAAGCCCTCGGCTGCGGTCTTGCGGATGAGCTGATCGAGGTCGTACTCGCGGCCGTGGAAGGCGCGGGTGAAGCTGTAGAGCGTGACGCCCTGGATGGGCGTGCCGAGCTCGGTCATGCGCGGGCCTCCTCGACCTGGCGGACGGTCATCGTCTTCGTGTCGTGCTCCTCGATGTGGAGCACTTGGTCGTCGGAGATGATGATGTACGGGATGTAGAGCTCGAGGTCGACGCGCACCTCATGCTCTCCGGCATCCACCGCCACCTCTCCCGACAGCACCGCGGAGTCGGTCGGGAACCACCACTGCTCGGTGTTCGTCTTCATGTCGGCGAAGGTGAACTCCTCGCCGTTCATCTCCCAGCGCAGCGAGTCCGCGGGCGCCTCGACCCCGTCGACGGTGAGCTTCGCACCGGAGATGCAGGATGCCGGGAGGGCCCGGTACCAGGGGAGGCGCACCTCGACTGCTGCGCGTCCGTCGCGGGCGCTCAGAGTGCCCTGCTCGATGATGCGATCCGGGATCACCGGGACCTCCTCGTCGGTGCGGCCGAAGCCGCGAACTTCTTTGTTCTGATTTCTACACTCTAATGTCTGATTCCTGCATAAGCAAGGATCAGACGGATGCCGAGACCGGGGCGGCCCGCTCCGAACCGAGCACGGCCGCGATCTTCCGCGCCCCCCGCACCGCCAGGGCGACCGAGGTCACCGTGGGGTTGCACGCGGTCGCGGTCGGGATCACGCCGTTGCCGGCGACGAACAGATCGGGAACGCCCCAGACTTCGCTGTCGACGTCGCACACGCTCGTGCCGTCGTCCGCGACGCCCATCCGCGTCGAGCCCTGATAGTGCAGCGACGAGCCGAGCGGAAGCGTGAACGGGCGATCGCCGACCGGGTCGCCGATGGCCTCGGCCAGACGCACGATCTCGCGCCGGGCCCGCTCCACCACCTCGTGATCGCGGGCGGTGAGGCGGTAGTGGATGCGGGGAGCCGGCATCCCGTATCCGTCGACGTGCGCCTCGTCGAAGACGACGCGGTCATCGCGCTGCAGGTCCTTGGCGCAGAACAGTCCGAGCCCCACGATCGAGCCCGGGACGACGGGGTCGTCGTCGGCGAGGGCGATCGGAGAGGCGTCGAGCTGCATGATCTGACCGTGGAACGGCATGTCGTCGGTGAACGGCACCCAGCTCACGCCGCTGTACTCCGCGAGTCCGGCCGTGGGGGCATCCTCGGCGAGCGGCGGCATATCGCGCAGCCGCGAGGCGAAGACCACCTGGGCCTGATCGTTGAGGTAGCGCCCGAGCGCCTCGGGACGCACGCCCGAGGCCCACAGCAACTGCGGCGTGCGCAGCGCGTCGGCCGCGACCACGACGAAGCGCGCCGCAACGCGGTGCTCCTCGCCCGAGCGCAGGTCGCGCACGATCACCCCGGCCGCGCGTCCGCCCTCCACGATCACGCGCACCGCGAGCGATTCGTCGAACAGCGAGAACCCGGGGTTCTCTCGCGTCACCTCGCCGAGCACGACGTCCGACCCCGACCAGACCAGACGTCCATCGTCGCGGCGGTGCACGGCCAACGGCATCCGCTGCACCTTCGTCTCATCGACGCGGCCCTCATCGACCGCCGCCGAGAGGCGCTCGCGCACGATCGCCCCGAAGGGCGCCGAGTCGAAGGCGTTGCGGGTGACGCCGAGCAGACGATCGCCCTCGTCGAGCAGCTCGTCGAGATCGGGCAGGAAAGCGATGCGCTCACTGTCGTTCGGGCGGGGGCAGGCACCGGTCCAGTGCGCCGCCATGCCGCCGACGTTGCTCGACATCGCCACGACCGGCAGGCCGTCCTCCCCCTCGAACGCGTAACCGTCCTCCAGGAGGAAGGTGCCCGGGCGCGCACCGCGGACGCCCGCCCGGGCGGCGCCGGGGTTGGCGACCTTCGCGCCGCGCTCACCGGGACCCTCGGACGCGACCTGCGCGCGAGCCCGTTCGGCGGGGTCGGCGATGTTCTTCACGTGCGCGCCGGGCGGGTCCGACACCGTCGGCCCCACCTCGAACATCGCGATCGTCGCACCCGGCACCCGCTCCGAGAGGATGCGCGCATAGGCCGAGCCCGTGGGGCCGCTGCCGACGATGACGACGTCGACCGATTCGGGGTAGCGTCGCGCGTTCATGCCGCGCGCGCGATCTCGACGACGTGCGCGACCGAGGCCTCGGACGCGGTGGTCGGGTAGTACTCCAGGCCCACCGGCCCGTCGTAACCGCTGTCACGCAGCAGGGCGAAGCGCTCGGTCCAGTCGAGGGCGCCCGTGCCGGGCTCGCCGCGGCCCGGCGCATCGGCGAGCTGCACGTAGTGGATGAGGTCGCCGGCGTTCGCGAGCTCGGCCTCCATGTCCTCGCCCTCGACGGCCGAGTGGTAGATGTCGTACAGCACGCCGAACTGCGGGGAGTCGACGCCGCGAGCGACGTAGACGCCCTCGGCCGTCCGGTCCAGGAGCGACCCGGGGTGGTCGACCCGGACGTTCACCGGCTCGAGCACCAGGCCGACGCCCGAGCCCTCGATCTGCGCGATCGCCTTCCGGTAGATCTCGATGAGCTTGTCGAGTTGCACCTGGCGCTTCCACCCACCGAACCCGGTGCCGCTGCCGACGACGATGCGCGGGCAGCCCAGGTCGCGGGCGATCTCGACGCCCTCGTCGAGCTTGCGGAAGAACTCCGAGTGGTCCCACGGCGGGATCATGAACTGCGTGCGGGGCTCGGCGAGCTGTGCGGTCAGCTGGACGCCGGTCTCTTCGAGCGCGGCCTTCAGCGCGGGCAGATCCTTCGGGGTGGCCGGGGCGTCGACGCCGGTCGGCCCCCACATCTCGACAGCGTCGAAGCCCGCGGCCGCCGCCGCGCGCACGCGGTCGTGGTAGTCACCGGCCTCGGTGAAGAGGAGTTCGATGTTGGGGGCGAGTTGGTACACGAGGGTGTCCTTTCGAGGATGCGGGCGCGACGATCATGGATGCCGGCGGTCCGGCATCCATGAGGAGAAGGCGTCAGCCCTTCAGGCCGCCGGCGAAGCCCTGGATGAAGCGCTTCTGGGCGAACATGTAGAAGAGCAGGATCGGGATCATCGAGATGATCACGACGGCGAAGATCTTGTTCCAGGCCGAGACGAGACCGCCGACGTAGGTGTACATCGCGACGGGCAGGGTCTGCGTGGTGGAACCGCCGAGGAAGATCAGCGAGTTGAAGAAGTCGTTCCAGACGATCAGGCCCGCGAGGATCGCCACCGTTCCGGTGGCCGGCGCCATGAGCGGCAGCACGACACGGAAGAAGGCCTGCACCGGCGAGGCGCCGTCGATCACGGCGGCCTCTTCGTACTCGGTCGACAGCCCGCGGAAGAAGCTGGCGTAGAGGAAGACCGACAGCGGCATCAGGATGCCGACCCAGAGCACGATCATGCCGAAGGCGTTGCCGGTCAGGCCGATCGAACGGGCCCCGATGTAGAGGGGAACGGTGCCCAACTGCGCGGGCAGGATGATCGCGATGAGCACGAGGTAGTAGGTGATCGTCGTCCACTTCCGGGTGCGGCGGGCGATCACGTAGGCGGCGACCGAGCCGAACAGGACGAGACCGAGGATCGCTCCGCCGGTGATGATCACGCTGTTCAGGATGCTCATCGGGATGCTGTTGCGACCGGTCGCGGTCAGCACCGACACGAACGCGCTGAAGTCGATGCTCGTCGGCGGGGCGACGGCACTGCTCGACAGGGCCTCCTTGTCGCTCTTGAGCGCGGTGGCGACGAGGATGTAGAGGGGCAGGAGACCGATCAGGGTCACGACCCAGACCAGGACTTCCCGGACGGCCGTGAACTTCGTGTAGCGGAACATCAGGAGACCTTCCCGACCTCGCGGTCGCGCGTGACGTACTGCTGGAGGATGGCGAACGCCAGGATGATGACGGTGAGCACGAGCGCGAGCGCCGAGCCGAAGCCGAACTGTCCGAGAGAGAAAGCGTTCTTGTAGACCTCGGTCGCGAGAGTCTCGGTGGCTCCCGCCGGACCGCCTCCGGTGAGGGCGAGGATCTGGTCGAAGATGCGGAGGCCCTGGATGAGTCCCAGGGTCGTCGCGATCGCGATCGAGGGGCGGATGGCGGGGACGACGACGTTCCAGAAGCGCCCCCACACGCCGGCGCCGTCGAGGGCCGCGGCCTCTTCGACCTCGACCGGCACCGAGGCCAGGCCCGCGAGGTAGATCACCATCGTGAAGCCCGTCTGCTGCCACACGACCGTGATGAGGATCGCCCAGATCGACCACGTGGGGTCGGCGAGCCAGGTCTTCTGCAGCGACTCGAGACCGATCGCCCCGAGGAAGCCGTTCAGCGGACCGTTGAACTGGAAGATGAACTTCCAGACATAGGCGACGGCCAGCGGGCTGAGCACGACCGGCATGAACAGCAGGGTGCGCAGGATGTAGCGCGTCTTCAACGTGCGGTTGATCGCGAGGGCGAACAGCAGGCCCAGCACGTTCGTGATGATGACGGACCCGAAGGCGAGGAAGAGGGTGTTCCACACCGCGCCGAGCAGCTGCGGGTCCGCGAAGATCTTGGCGAAGTTGTCGAACCCAGTGATCTCGAACGAGCCGAGACCGGTCCAGTTGGTGAAGGCGAAGAAGCCGCCCGTGAGGGTCGCGGCGTACTGCACGCCGAGCACGAGGAGGATGGCGGGAAGAGCCCACCACCACTGCCCGTAGCTGATCAGGGGCTTTCCCCCGCGCACCGGCCGCTGAGATGTCCGCCGAGCCTTGGGCGGCACGGTGAGCGTCCGCGTGGTGTCCTTTTCGATGGTCACAGTCATCTGCCCTCTGACTTCGTCGTCATTGCGCTCTCGTTGCGTCGAGCGCCGGTTCTCCGACTATCGCACCCTTGTGTCGAAAAGACACATTAGTGATATGGATGCTCGACATAACGAGACGAGCTCTCCCCTTCTGACCCTCACGGCCACCCGCGCGCATCGCCCGCGCGCGAGGAGAAATGCTGGTGAGCGGCCGTATCGATGGCGAATCGCTGGCACTATTGCACGGCATCAGCGACGCTAATGTCGAAAACCGACAAATGTGTGTCACCCTGAACTCGCGGCAACGAAAGCCGTACCAGCCACTCACTACCCGGGCTGGAGACAAAGACGTCACGAAAGGGTTCGCCCATGCCACAGCACAGTTCGCTTCGGTCGCTCCGCCTTCCCCTGCTCGCCGCTCCGCTCGCCGGTGTCCTCATCCTCGCCGGCTGTTCGGGCAACAGCGACTCCGGCGGCGGCGACAGCGCCGACGGGTTCACCGTCATGGTCGCCCAGGCCAACGACGACGACCAGTCGTACGCCAAGACGCTCGAGGCCTACGGGCAGGAGAAGGGCCTCAACATCGAGGTCATCCCCTACCCCTCCGAGGCCTACAACACGCAGGTCACCACGCAGCTGCAGGCCGGCAACGCCGCCGACGTCATGATCCTCGCGCCCGGCACCGGACAGCCGATCTCGGTCATCTCGCTCGCGCAGGCGGGCCTGCTGGCCCCGCTGGGCGACTCGTCCGCCAGCCTCGTCCCGGCGAACGCCGAGAACCAGTACGAGGTCGATGGCAAGGTCTACGCCCAGCCCACGGCGCTCATTCCGGTCGGCCTCGTCTACAACAACGACGCCGCGAAGGAAGCGGGCCTCACGGCCTACCCCGACGACTACGAGTCCCTCCTCGCCGACTGCAAGACCGCTCGCGACGCGGGCAAGAGCTTCACGGTCCTCGCCGGCGCCATCACCTTCAACACCGGCCTGATGGCGCAGCTCATCTCGGCCACCCGCGTCTACGAGGCGACCCCCGACTGGAACGAGCAGCGCGCCGCGGGCAAGGTCACCTTCGCCGACACCGAAGGCTGGAAGGAGACGCTGCAGGACCTCGTCGACATGAACTCCGCCGGCTGCTTCCAGGACGGTGCCGCGGGCGGCACGTTCGACAACATCACCGCCGGCCTCGGTGGCGGCACGGCTCTGTCGGCCGCGGTCCCCGGGAGCGCGGCGAGCTCGATCGGCGCGGCGACCGGCGCCGACCTGACCGTGCAGAGCTTCCCGCCCTCCTCGGGCCAGAAGCCGTTCGTCCTCGCCTCGGCCAACTACGCCTGGGGCGTGAACGCGAAGACCAGCGACGCGAAGAAGAAGCTCATCCAGGACTTCCTCGACTGGGTCGCCACCCCCGACCAGGCCAAGGCCTTCGCCGACAGCTTCGGCGGCGTGCCGATCGTCGGCGCCTCGGAAGACAGCCTGCTCCCGCAGTACAAGAACATCGGCTCGCTGCTCGAGTCGAACTCGTACACCGGCCTGCCGAACGCCGCGTGGCCGAACCCGGGCGTCTACGACGCTCTCGGTGCGGGCGTCCAGGGTCTGCTGACCGGCCAGAAGACGGTCGACCAGGTGCTCGCCGACATGGACAGCGCCTGGGGCTGATCCCCTCTGGCGCGATCGGCTGTCGTCCCCCGGGGCGGCAGCCGATCGCTGTTTCCGACCCACGCACAGGAGCTCTCGTGACCACCTTCCGCAATCCCGTCCTGGGCGGGGACCGTCCGGACCCGGCCGTCATCAAAGTCGGCGACGAATACTGGATGACGTACTCCTCGTTCGAGTCGGCTCCGGGTCTACTGCTCTACCGCTCGCGCGACCTCGTCTCGTGGGAGTACGTCACGGCCGCGCTCCCCGATCCCGTCGGCGTGACCTTCGCGGTCGACATCGCCGAGGTCGACGGACGCTTCTTCATCTACATCCCCTTCATCCCGGCATCCTGGTCCGCGCTCACGGAGCCCTCGATCTTCGTCATCCACGCCGACTCCATGGAGGGCCCCTGGTCGGAACCGATCGACCTCGGCATCCGGGGCGCGATCGACCCGGGCCATATCGTGGGCGAGGACGGGAAGCGGTACCTGTTCACGAACGGGGTACGTCGGATCGCCCTCGCCGACGACGGACTGTCGACCGTCGGCGACCTCGAGCACGTGTACGACGGCTGGCACTACCCCGACGAGTGGATCACCGAGGCCTACGCTCTGGAGGGGCCCAAGCTGCTGCGCACGGACGAGTGGTTCTACCTGATCAGCGCCGTCGGCGGCACAGCCGGCCCGCCCACCGGGCACATGGTCATCGCCGCGCGATCACGCTCGGTGCACGGCCCGTGGGAGAACAGTCCGCACAACCCCGTCACGCGGACCACGGATGCCGCCCAGGCGTGGTGGTCGCGCGGTCACGCGACGATCGTTCCCGGCCCGGAGGGCGACGGGTGGTGGATGCTGTCACACGGGTACGAGAACGGCTACCGCACGCTCGGCCGCCAGATCCTGCTCGAGCCCGTCACCTGGACCGACGACGGATGGCCGCTCGGGGCCATTGACATCGGCGGCGACCTCGACGTCCCGGCGGGTGCCGCCGCGCAGAGCGGACCCGTCGCGTGGAACGACGACTTCGCGGCGCTCCCGTCCCCCGAACGGTGGACGTTCCATGCCCCCGGCCCCCGCGAGGCGGAACGGCTCCGAATCGATCACGGCCTCGTCGTCACGGCGAAGGGCGACTCTCCCGCCGACACGTCGCCGCTCGTCACGATCGCCCCCGACCACGCGTACGAGATCGAGGTCGACGTCGAGGTGAGCGACCCCGGGGTCGAGGCCGGCGTCCTGCTCTTCTTCAACGACCGCCTGTACGTCGGCGTCGGCATCGACGGCGAGCGCATGCGCACGTACTTCGGCGGCCATCCGCACCACCGCCCCGAGCCGGCACCGCCCGCGAGGCGGATGCAGCTGCGCATCCGCAACGACCGGCACATCGTCGAGATCCACTACCGCGCCCCCGGCGGCGAGTGGACACGGCACGGCCTGCGGTTCGAGGTCTCGGGCTACCACGCCAACACCGTCGGCGACCTGCTGAGCCTGCGACCCGCCCTCTACGCGTGTGGCGAGGGAACCGCGCGCTTCCGCTCCGCGACGTACCGGCCCCTGTCATGAGCGCTCGCATCGACGACCTGCTCGCCCGCATGACGTGGGACGAGAAGATCGGTCAGCTCCAGATCGTCTTCCGCCCGAACCCCGACGACGCCGCCGCCCTCGTCCGCCGCGGCGTGGGCTCGACGTTCTGGCCCCCGTCCGCCGCGGCGACGAACGCCCTCCAGCGCGTCGCCGTCGAGGAGACGCGTCTCGGGATCCCCCTGCTCATCGGACTCGACGTCATCCACGGACAGCGCACGATCGCCCCGATCCCGCTGTCGCAGGCTGCGACCTTCGACCCCGACCTCGTCCGCGAGCTCGCGCACCTCGCCGCGACCGAGGCCCGCTCGGGCGGCGTGACCTGGACGTTCTCCCCGATGGCCGACGTCTCGCGCGACCCGCGGTGGGGACGCGTGTCCGAGGGGTTCGGCGAGGATCCGTGGCTGACCTCGCTGCTGGTCGCCGCCATGGTCCGCGGCTACCAGGGCGACGACCTGTCGTCTCCGGATGCCATCGTCGCCACCGCAAAGCACTTCGTCGGCTACGGCGCGGGCGAGGGCGGGCGCGACTACAACAGCGCCGACCTCAGCGAACGAGCCCTCCGCACCGTCCACCTCCCGCCGTTCGAGGCCGCCGTGCGGGCGGGAGCCGCCTCGGTGATGGCCGCGTTCACGTCGGTGTCCGGCATCCCGATGCACGCCCACCGGCGTCTGCTGACCGACGTGCTCAAGCGGGAGTGGGGCTTCGACGGGGTCGTCGTGGGCGATGCCGAGGGCGTCGCGAACCTCGTTCCGCACGGCGTCGCGGAGAACCTCGCGGATGCCGTCCGCCAGGCGTACGCGGCCGGGCTCGACATCGAGATGGGCGGCTCTCCTCTCGGCCTCGCCGACGACGAACTCGCGCGTCTCGATCCCGGCCGCGTCGACGACGCCGTACGCCGCGTGCTGCGCGTGAAGGAGGCACTCGGCCTCTTCGAGAACCCCTACGTCGATCCGGATGCCGAGATCACGACCCCGGATGCCGCCTCTCGCGCGCTCGTCCGCGCCGCCGCCACGCGCGGCAGCGTGCTGCTGCACAACGACGGCACCCTCCCCCTCGTCGCGCCGCGCCGCGTGCTGCTGACGGGCCCGTACGCCACGTCGACCGACCACCTCGGCGCGTGGGTGCAGTTCTTCGGCGCCCGCGCGGGGTCCGTGGCCGACGAGCTGTCCGATCGCCGCCCCGACCTCGAGATCGCCGTCGAGGAGGGCGTGGACTTCCTCTCACCCGACGACGGCGGCATCGCGGCGGCCGTCCGTGCGGCGGCCGCCGCCGACGTCGCGGTCGTCCTCGCCGGGGAGCCCTCCGCCCTCTCCGGCGAAGCCGCCTCGCGAAGCGACTTGCGCCTCCCCGGTCGGCAGGAGGCGTTGATCCGCGCGGTCGCCGCCACCGGGACGCCCACCGTCGTCATGCTCGTCACCGGCCGACCGCTCGTCGTCGCGGACTGGATCGACGAGGTGGCCGCCACTGTCGTCGTGTGGCACGGGGGCACCGAAGCCCCGGCGGCGATCATCGACCTCCTGCTGGGTGACGCCGAGCCCTCCGGTCGCCTGCCGATGTCGTTCCCGCGCTCGGTCGGGCAGATCCCGATCCCCTACGCCCACGAGAACACCGGACGCCCGGCGTCGACCGGCGGAACGCTCACCGCCGAACACGTCGACGTGGGCCTGCACGGACCCGGGAACGTACAGGACAAGTACACGTCGAAGTACCTCGACCTCCCCCTCGGACCACAGTTCTCCTTCGGCCACGGCTCGGGCTACGCCCGGTTCGCGCACGGGGTGCCCGAGGTCTCGGCATCCGCATTCCCCGCCGAAGGCGCTCTCGACGAGACGGTGCTCACGGTAACCGTCGAGGTGACGAACACGTCCGACCGGCGCGGCGACGAAGTGGTGCAGGTGTACCTGCGCGACGTGGTGGCCTCGGTCACGCAGCCCGTGCGGCGCCTCGTCGGCTTCGCGCGACGGACCCTGGATGCCGGCCACTCGGCGACCGTGCCGATCGCCCTGCCGCGTGAGGCCTTCGCGCTGTGGGCAGACGGCTGGCGCGTCGAACCCGGGGCGTTCGACCTTCACGTCGGGAGCACGCTCGCGGCCACTCGGCTCGTGCGCGTCGAGGCCCGGTAACCGGAATCACGATCAGGAATACTTTCAGGCACGACATCGACGTGGTTGATACGCTCGGCGTACCCGATTCGTTCCGCCCCCGGCACGAGGAGAACACGACGACGTGTCCGACAACGCAGCTCTTTCCCGCCTCGACCTCAACCTGCTCGTCTCGCTCGACGCGCTGCTCACCGAGCGCAGCGTCACGCGCGCGGCCGAGAGCCTGCACCTGAGCCAGCCCGCGCTGAGCGCCTCCCTCGCGCGCCTGCGCACGCACTTCAACGACCAGATCCTGGCGCGCCGCGGCAACACGTACGAGCTGACGCCCTTCGCGGTCCGCCTCACCGATCACACGAGCACGGCTCTGGAGGCCGCGCGCCGGGTGTTCGAGAGCCAAGCGTCGTGGTCGCCCGCCGAGTCGACACGCGAGTTCTCGATCTACGGGTCGGACTACGGCTTCGTCACGGTCGGCACCGTCGTCTCGCAGCTCGCCGCCGAGCAGGCGCCGGGCGTGCGCTTCCGGTACATGCTGCACAACCCCGGCATCGTCGAGGACGCCGCGAATCGCCTGCGCTCGGCCGACGCGATGGTGATCCCGCACGGGCCGGTGTCGGAGTTGCCGTACCTCGACCTCTGGCAGGACGACTGGCTGGCCGTCGTCGCCGACGACAACGACGAGGTCGGCGACACCCTGACGATGCAGAACCTCGCCGATCTGCCGTGGGTGCTCACCTTCCAGTCGCGGTCGGCCTTCACCTCCGCCGCGCGGCAGATCCAGCAGCTCGGTGTCGAGCCCCACATCGAGGTCGTGCTGGAAAGCTTCCTCTCGGTCGGGCATTTCGTCAGCGGGACCCGCCGCGTGGGCCTGGTGCAGTCGGCGCTCGCTCCGCATCTGCTCCGCATCGGCGGCATCCGCGTCGTTCCCCTCCCCTTCGCGGCGACGCCGATCGTGAGCGCGCTGTGGTGGCATCCGTCCCACAATCGCGACCCCGAGCACGAGTGGATGCGCGGGCTGTTCGCCGAGGCCGGGCGCGTGATCGCCGCCGGCCACGCCCCGCACTGACCCGCGGCCATCCACGCGTCGTTCACTGTCCAAGACACCCGGTCGATTCCGCGAGCCGTCCGGGTGTCTTGGACACTCAACCACCCGCCTCGGAGTCACGTCGAGTGTCCAAGACACGCCGTAATGCGCCGGGAGGTTGCGGCGTGTCCTGGACACTCAACGTTGCTCTGCGCCGCGCACGCGCCCACCCACCGCGGCATTCCCCGACACCTGAGGAACTCGGGAATTACGCCGTTGTAGTTTCGAAGCTTCCCTCGGGTCAAGGGTTTTCCACAGGGTATTCGCACAGAGAATGGCGGTTTACGCACACCTCTCCACAGAGTTATCCACAGGTGCACTCACACCTGTTCGTAAAGGCGTGCGCACCCGAACACCCACGGCTCAGCCGAGAGGGAGCCGCCGGATCCACGCGACGATCGCCTCGACGGTCGGCAGCGCCGTCGGATCCGCGGGCTCGTTGATGTGCCCGTGCGCGGCGCCCGGCTCGAGGTGCACGTCCACCGCGCCGCCCGCGGCGCGCACCATCTCGGCGAACGCCTCTCCCGAGGGACGCAGCTCGTCGAGCTCGCACACGACGACCAGCGTCGGGGGGTAGCCCTCTCCCTGCCCGAGACCCGGGAAGGCGTACGGATCACGGATGCCGCCGGGCCCGGCGAAGTTCTCCGAGATGCGGCCGATCGGCGAGGCGGGATCGAGCGGCGCGCCGGGGTCGACGCTGTTTGGATGCAGCGCCGGATACACCGGGACGAGCCCCGCGGGCGCCGTGCCCGCTCCATCGCGGAGTCGCGCGGCGACGCCGACCGCCAGGTTGCCGCCCGCGCTCGCCCCGCCGAGGACCACGGCATCCGGACCCACCCCGAAGAACTCGTGCGCGTTCTCGAGCGCCAGACGCCATCCGGCGAGCACGTCGTCGGATGGAACGGGGAAGTGCGCCTCGCCGAGGCACTTCGTGTAGTCGAGGGCCAGGACCGGGATGCCACGGGATGCCAGTTCGAGGGCGACCCAGTGCGACTCCGGCATGTCGAGGTACCCGCCGACGAACGCACCACCGTGCACCCACACGAAGGCCCGCCCGCTCGGCGCCGCCGACGGGTCGCGGTACAGCCGCGCCGGCTGCGGCCCGCGGGCCCCGTCGACCGTGAGGTCGCGCGTTTCGACGGCGGCCAGACGCGGGAATCGACGCACGAGCGAGGCCGTGTCGATGTCGTCCCGCGGATCGGTCGGCTCACCGTGCTCGCGCAGATGCGCGAGCATCTCGGCGAACGGCAGCGCGCGCAGGTCGGTCATACGCCGGCCGGCACAGCCCGCATCGAAGCCCGGATGAGGTCGTGCTGACGCCGCACGAGGAGCAGCGGGTCGACCTCGCCGAGCTCGGCGAACGCGTGTCCCTCCCACTCGCTCGACCAGAAGCCGCGGTACCCGCCCTCGACGAACACGCGCACGAGTTCGGGGTAGTCGATCGCCGGCTCCTGGCGCTCGTCGTCGATGTCGTAGAACTTGGCGTGCACGTGCAGGATCTGCGGCATGATGTCGGCCCACTCCCGCGGGTCGACGTGCCCGTGCATGTTGAACGCGAGGTGCGCGAACGAGCCCAGGCGGCCCGGGTCGAAGTCCCGCCCTCGGAGGTACGCGATGAACTCCTGCTGTCGCGCCTGCATCGTGGCATCCGTCGCCCAGATCTCTTGCAGTTTCGCCACCGCGTCGTCGTCGAGACCCGCGCGCCGGACGGCCCGCAGCAGGGTCGGCGACATCGCGTGCATGGTGGAGGAGAAGTCGGCGACGAAGCCGAGCAGGGGCGAGTCGAGCTCGGCGTAGATCTCGCGCACGCGCAGGATCGGCTCGGAGTTCGGGCCCATGGGCGCGTGGATCTCGTACGCGAGCTTCAGCTCGAGGTCCTCGGCGATCGGCAGCAGCCGGCGCAGCAGCTCGGGCTTGGCGCTCTGGATGCGCACGAGCGGGAAGCCGAGCTTCTTCGCCCCCTCGAACATGAGCTTCGAGAACGCGAACTCCTCGTCGGGCGTCATGTCGCGGTCGCGCCGACGCCCCATGTCGAGGTTGGCTCCGAACGAGCTCTCGACGAACCCGTGGCGGTCGAACGCGTCGCGCCACGTGCGGACGAAGTCGTCGCCGACGACGGGGTAGGTCGGCACCATCTGGGATGCCACGATCTCGATGCCCGGACCGATCCCGAGCTCCGCGACCCGGTCGAGCAGCCCGTCGAAGTCGAACCACCCGGCGCGGAACTCCGCGCTGGCCGAGTACAGCGTGAGCCCGAGCTGGAAGGGGTCGCCGTCGACGGCCGGCGGCGGGGGCGCCACCTCGGACACGAGCGCCGGGGGCTCGGCATCCGCGGCGACGACCGTGAGGCTCTTCACGTCGTGCACGACGTTCGGCACGTACATCCCCGGGCCGCCGTCGGCCCCGGGCGCGATCTGCATGTAGGGCAGGCGCAGCTCGCCGTGCAGCACGACGTCGTGGGTCTCGCCGAGCGCGACCGGAGCGGAGCGGCGCGCGATGAGGAGCGGGTGCTCCTGCAGGAACCAGAGCCGTTCGCTCTGCTCGGGCAGCTCGTCGAGGCGGTACGAGGTGTCACCGAACTCCACGCGGAGGTCGTCGGCATCCACCCGCTCTCCATCGACGGTGAGGGCGAGGGTCGTCACCGACGACAGCCAGAGGCTGCGGTACCAGGGGATCGTCAGGCGCAGCGCGAGCCCGTCGGGGTGCGTGCGCAGACTGTCGTCGTGGATCAGTCCGTTGGGCATGGCGTTCCTCAGATCCGGTCCGCGATCTGGCGGATCAGCGAGTGCTGGCGGCGCACCTGCTCGATCGAGCGCCACGGCTCGCGCTCGCCCTCGTACTCGCTCGAGAGGTAGCCCGTGTAGCCCGCGTCCTTGAGGGCCTTCAGCACCGGCTCCCACGGGATCTGCTTGTCGTCGAGCTCCTCGTCGATGTCGTGGAACTTCGCCTGGATGAACACGACGTTCTCGATCACGTCGAACACGTCGTTCGGGTCGACATGGATGCCGTCGAGGAACGCCGGGCGCTGGCCGGGCAGCTCGCCGGGCTTGAGCGGAATGGGGCGGTCCTGGAAGATCCCGGTGTCGAGCAGCAGGCCGAAGTGCTTCGTACCCGTGCGCTTGATGAGCGAGATGTAGTCGTCCACGACCTCGTGCTTGATGGGGGTCGGCGAGTGGATCTCTGGGCAGATGATGACGTCGAGCTCTTCGGCGAGCGGGAGGGATGCCTCGACGACCTCGGTCCAGATCGGGTGCGGGATGAGGTCGCTCGAGACGACGCCGATCTTCGGCCGCACGAAGCGGAAGCCGAGGCGCTTCGCGAGACGCAGGTCGCGCTGGAGAGCGGCTGCCCCCTCCTCCACCGTCATGTCACGGCCGTTCGGGCCGCTGGAGTGCAGGCGCGTGTCGATCCACGAGCCGTAGTTCGTGGGCTCGAGGCCGTACTTCTGCAGCAGAGCGAACCACTGTTCGACCCACTCGTCGGACGGGTTCGGGTAGTTCGGGATGTGCGCTTCGCCGAGGATCTCCAGGCCCGTCGCACCGAGGTCGGCGATCGAGGCCATCGCGGTCTCGAGGTCCATGACCGTGCCGAAATCGCTCATGTAGCTGTACAGCGAGACGCCGTAGCGGAAGGGGGCACCGGATGCCTCGGGCGCGAGCGTGACGTGCTTGGTGACGCGGTAGGTGCTCGGCTGGTGCTCCTGCGGGATGTACGACATGCGCAGTCGCAGCTCGATCGACAGCTCGTGCACGCCGTCGGGGAGGCCGCCGGCAAGCGGCACCGTGATGATCGCGGCGTCCTCGAGCGGCCAGCGGACGCCGTCGCCGTCCCACAGCTCCGCGAGTGTGTAGGTGCCGCCCTGCAGCGTCCACAGCGGCACGTCGGGCGCGACGTCGACGAGCCCGGGGATGCTCACGCCGATCCCGTCGATCAACGAGGCGGCCATGCCGCGGTACGACGGCATCCGGACGCGGAACTGGAAGCCGGTGATCTCGCCGTTCTCGCGGACGTTGCGGAATCCGACGGACTGGATGAGGTCTCTTTCGAGAAGCATCGTCGCTCACTCTCTGTGGGGTTCGCTTCGACGTTACCTCTCTTTAGTCTGTTTCAGACATAAGGGGTTGTGATGCCGCACATCACCATCGCGCACCCCGCGCTCGAACATCCGCCGCACGCGGACGATGTCCCGAAATGTGCGATCGGGGCGCGCTCTACCTGCACAAAGTGGGACACGAGTCGCCCGACCCCTGCCCTCACGCGTGGTCCGCGAACACCTCGCTCGCGATGCGGAACGCCGTGTTCGCCGCCGGCACGCCGGAGTAGATCGCCGACTGCAGGATGACCTCGCGGATCTCGTCGATCGTGAGGCCGTTGCGGATCGCGGCGCGCAGGTGCATCGCGAGCTCCTCGTGGTGCCCGTGCGCGATGAGCGACGACAGCACCGCCACCGACCGCGACCGCCGGTCCAGGCCCGGACGCGACCAGACGTCGCCCCACGCCACACGGGTGATGAAGTCCTGCCAGTCGGCGGTGAGCTCGGTCGCGGCGGCGGTCGCGCGGTCGACGTGCGTGTCCGAGAGCACCTCGCGGCGCACCGTCATGCCCTGGTCGTAGCGTTCCTGGTCGGTGGTCATCAGGCGTCCCCTCGAGAGGCGGCCTCTGTCGAGACCGAGGCGAAGAACGACCGCAGCAGCGCCGCCACGGCCTCGGGCTGCTCGGCGGGCGGGAGGTGCCCGGCGTCGTCGATGCGCGCGATGCGCCCGTCGCGGACCCCGGCGACGATCTCCGCGGCCTTGGCCTCGGGAGCGACGGCGTCGAACGCGCCCCACGCGGCGAGCACCGGCACCGCGATCTCCCCGAGCACGGGGCGGACGTCGTATGCGGCGAGCGCCTCGCAGCAGCGCGCGTAGCTGTCGTCGTCGGCATCCTGCAGCGCGTGCAGCAGGCGCCCGGTCAGCTCGGGCCGCCGCGCGATGGAGTCGGGGGCGAACCAGCGCTGCGCCGAGGCGATGATGAGGCTCGACGTGCTCTGGGCCCGTGCCTGCGCGGCTCGGTCGTGCCATGCGTCGGGGTCGCCGAGCTGGGCTCCGGATGCCACGATCGCGGCGGCCCGCACCCGGTCGCCGTGCCGGCGCGCCAGTTCGAGGCCGGTCGCCCCGCCGAGCGAGACGCCGGCGTAGAGGAACGTCTCGTCAGGCACGGCCGCAGCCACGGCATCCGCGAGGTCGGCGACCGTGAACGCCTTTCGCGCGATCGGCCCCGCGCCGTGACCGGGCAGGTCCCACGCGGCGACGCGATAGTCGTCGGCGAGCAGCGGCAGGACGTCGTCCCACAGGATCGTCGAGGTGCCGAGCGACGGGCCGAGCACGACGAGGGGCGCCCCCGCCGGCCCGACCGGCTCGGTCAGCGAGATCAGCGGCATCGCGGTCATCGTTCCACCCCGTCTTCGTCGGCATCCGGTCTCGTATGGTCACGGCGATCCTGCGCAGCCCCGGCGCCGGCCCGCGCCATCCACGGAGCCAGGCCCACGTAGGCCCGGGGATCGAGGAGGGCGTCGACGTCGAGACCCGCAGCCTCGGGCATCGTCTTCAGGGCGCCGGCGAGGTCGGCGTCGCCCGCGAGCAGCGCGGCGAAGCGCTCGGCCCCGATCAGCGGGACGAGCACGCCGCGCAGGCGTTCGCTCACGAGGCGCCCGCCGGTCAGGCCGGCGTTGGTCTCCGCCGCCGCGGAGTCGACCCGCAGGTGCGCGAGCATCGACGCCGCGTGCCGCGTCGCGCCGAGTGCGAGCCGCAGCAGCTCCCGCAGGGTCGGCCATTCGGCGTGCCACGCCCCGTCGGGGCGTTCGTCGACGGCGAGGGATGCCGCGAGGTGCAGCGTCGCGCCGAGCTGCGGCGCGCGAAGGGCCGCGGAGCGGATGAGGACCGCCTCCGCCGGGTTCTGCTTCTGCGGCATGGCCGAGGAGCCGCCGCCCACGCCCTCCGACACCTCGCCGATCTCGGTGCGACTGAGAGTCGCCACGTCGCCCGCGACCTTGCCGAGGGCGTCGATGGCCTGCACGAGCGCGTCGCCGAGCTCGGTGATCGGCCAGCGCGTCACGTGCCACGGCGCATCCGGCGCGTCGAGATCGAGCGCCCGCGCGAAAGCGGCGGGGAGCGCCGCCGCGGTCTCTTCGGAGCCGGTGATCTCGACGAACGATGCGAGCGTGCCGCCCGCCCCGCCGAGCTGCGCGGGGTACTCCAGGTTCTCGAGCCGCCGCGACGCCCGCTCGATACCGCGCGCCCAGGTCGCGGCACGCGCGCCCAGGGTCGTGGGGACGGCGTGCTGGGTGAGGGTGCGTGCGGCCGAGACGTCGTCGGCGTGGGTGACGGCGAGGTGCCGTGCCCACTCCCCCGCGATGCGCAGCGACGAGCGCACCTGGTCCATCGCCCGGCGCGCGACGATCATCAGCGCCGTGTCGAGGATGTCCTGACTCGTCGCCCCGCGATGGATCCACGCCCGATGCTCCGCCGTCACCTGCGCCTTCAGCATGCCCACGAGCGGGATCACGGGGTTGCCCCCGCTCACCGACTCCGTGATGAGACGGTCGACCTCGAGACCCGCGGCCGGATTGCCGTACTTCTCGTCGATGCCGAAGGTGTGGTCGATGTCGCGGCGAGCCTCGCGCGGGGCGACGCCCACTTCCTCGTACGCGGCGACGAGAGCGCATTCCGCGCGAACGAGCGCGCTCAGCACGAACGAGTCCGACACCAGAGCGTCGTGCCCCACGGTCACGGGCGACAGCAGCCCGAGGTCGATGGGCACGAGGGGATCAGAAGGCAAGGAAGACCGTCTCCTTCTCGCCCTGCAACCGGATGTCGTGGTGGAGGTTCCCCTCGGGCGTTCGCGTCGCCACGAGGCTAGCGCGCTCGCCCGCGTCGAGCGAGGACAGCAGGGGATCCGCGGCGAGCGCCGCATCGTCGCCCGGCACGTAGATGCGGGTGTGCAACTTGTCGGGCAACCCGCGTGCGAACACGATCGCCGCGAAGAAGCCCGGACGATCCCGGATGCCACCGGGCTCCCGCGTCCAGAACTCGAAGTGCCCTTCGTCGTCGGTGAACGCGCGGCCGAAGCCGGTGAACGTGTGGTCGTCGCGGCGGAACGCGCCCCGCGCCCGCGGCACGGAGCCGTCGGCATCCGCCCCGAAGATCTCGACCAGCGCGTCGGGGACAGGCGCTCCCGCCCCGTCGAACACGGTGCCGCCCAGCACGATCGCCCCGGGCGAGTGCGGGAACACGACCTCGTGCTGCTTCGGGTACTCGAGGCCGTACGCGAAGAACGGGCCCACGGTCTGGCCGGGGGTGGCGCGGTGGGTCTTGGCGGGGGTGCTCATCACTCGTCGCCCTCCTGCTCGAAGTACGTCTGATCCGGGCCGTCGACGACGATGTCGAAGCGATAGCCCGTCGCCCACTCGGGCGAGGTGAGGTCGTGGTCGTAGACGCCGATGAGGGCGTCGCGGTCCTTCTGCCGGTGGATGGTGTTGTAGATCGGGTCGAGCGCGAAGAGCGGGTCGCCCGGGAAGTACATCTGCGTCACCAGGCGCTGCGTGAACGACGAGCCGAACACCGAGAAGTGGATGTGCGCGGGGCGCCAGGCGTTGCGGTGGTTCTTCCACGGGTAGGGGCCGGGCTTGATCGTGGTGAAGCGGTACTCGCCGTTCGCGTTCGTGATCGCGCGCCCCGCACCGGTGAAGTTGGGGTCGAGGGGGGCGGGGTGCTGATCGCGCTGGTGGATGTAGCGCCCCGCCGAGTTGGCCTGCCAGATCTCGATGAGCTGGTTCGCGATCGGTCGCCCCCACGAGTCGAGCAGACGCCCTTGCACGCTCATGCGCTCGCCGAGCGGCTCGCCGGCGTGCTGCAGGGTGAGGTCGGACTCGATCGCGGCGACGTCGCGCTGTCCGAACGCGGGCGAGAAAAGCTCGATCGTCTCGGGGTCGACGAGCTTCGGGTTCTTCGTGGGGTGCCGCAGCACGCTCGAGCGGTACGCGGGGAAGTCGTGGGCGGTCGCGGCGACCCGCTCCCCCGCCGCCTCGAGTGCGTCGAGCTCGGCGTGACGGGTGCGGATCTCGTCGACGATCTGGTCCTGCGTGGCCTGATCGGGAGCGGCGAGCAGCGTTTCGGGCGCCGCGGCGGGGGTGTGCGTCATGGGGTCTCCTTCGACCAGACCATCGTCCGACACCGACCTTGAGGACAGCGTAGTGTTCCCGCTCAATGGGAATCGTGGCATCCTGAGCCCATGGCGAACTCCCCCTCGGGCGACTCGGTCACCGACCGGCTGGTGCGCATCCTCGAGACGTTCACCCCCACCCGCACCGCCCAGACGACCGCCGATATCGGCCGACGCGCGGGGTTACCGAGCTCGTCGGCGCACCGAATCGTGAACGAGCTGGTCGACGCCGGCCTGCTCGAGCGCGACGACGAGCGACGCGTGCGCGTGGGGATGCGGCTGTGGGAACTGGCGACCCGGTCGTCGCACGCCCTGCGCCTGCGCCAAGCGGCGCTGCCGTATATGGAGCGCGTGCAGCAGCGCGTGCGCGAGCACACGCAGCTCGCGATCCTCGAGCACGACGAGGCGCTGTTCCTCGAGCGGCTCAGCGCCCCCGACTCGGGAGCGAACATCACGCGCGTCGCGGGCCGCCTGCCCGTGCACGCCTCGTCGTCGGGACTCGTCCTGCTCGCCTTCGCCCCGCGCGACCTGCAGGAGCGGGTGCTCGCCGGCCCCCTTCCGCGCGTGACCCCCGAGACGATCGTCGACCCGGCGGCGCTCCGGCGCACGCTCGCCGAGATCCGCACGCTGGGGCGCGTGATCGCCCCCGGATACGTCGACGAGGTCTCCACCGGCGTCGCCGTGCCCGTGCGCGACGAGACCGGCGCCGTGATCGCGGCGCTGTCGGTGGTTCTGCCCCGCGACGCCGAGACGCAGTTCGCCCTCGTCGAGCTCCACCGCGCCGCCCGCGACACCGAGCGCACCCTCGGCTATCGGCGCTGACCCCCGCCCGCGCTCCCCGCCCCGCCGCGCACGTCGCGCGTCCATGTGCATGATCCATGGGGCGCGAGTCACCCGAAGAGCCGCACGGGGCGCCCCGCCAGCCACCCCGTCCTGCACATGGACCACACCGAGCCACATCCCGTTCAATGAGAGCACTGCGGCGGGGAGCCCGCGGGAACGGCACCATCGACACAGCCACCGTCGAAGGAGACGCCATGACCACCACCGTCCGCACCCGTGTCGCCATCGTCGGCGCCGGCCCCGCCGGCCTCCTGCTGTCGCACCTGCTCGATCAGGCGGGCATCGACTCCGTCGTCATCGACCAGCGCTCGCGCGACGAGATCGAGAGCACGATCCGGGCCGGCATCCTGGAACAGGGCACGGTGGAGCTGCTCGACACGATCGGCGAGGCCTCGCGCGCCCGGACGGTCGGCCATCGCCACGACGGCATCGAGCTGCGCTTCGAGGGCGAGGGGCACCGCATCGACTTCGCCGCGACCGTGGGCCGGGCGGTGTGGCTCTACCCGCAGCACGAGGTGCTGAAGGACCTCATCGCCGCGCGTCTGGCCGCCGGCCAGGACCTGCGCTTCGGCGTCACCGCGGAAGGCATCGAGAACGGCGAGCGCCCGCGGGTGATCGCGCGCGATGCCGAAGGGAATCCTCTCGAGATCGAGGCCGAGTTCGTCGTCGGGTCCGACGGCTCGCGCAGCGTCGCCCGTGCCACCGTGACCGGGTCGAGCACCGGCGGGTACTTCCGCGAGTACCCCTTCGCCTGGTTCGGCATCCTGTGCGAAGCCCCGCCCAGCAGCGAGGAGCTGATCTACAGCAACTCCCCCGACGGTTTCGCGCTCGTCAGCCAGCGCTCCGACACGGTGCAGCGCATGTACTTCCAGTGCGACCCCGAGACCGACACCGCGGCGTTCAGCGAGGAGCAGCTGTGGGACGAACTGCAGAAGCGCGTCCCCGGCACGACTCTGAAGCAGGGCCCGATCTTCCAGCGTGACGTCCTGCGCTTCCGCAGCTTCGTCGCGCACGAGCTCCGCCGCGGTCGCGTCGCGCTCGTGGGCGACGCGGCGCACACCGTCCCGCCCACCGGCGCGAAGGGCATGAACCTCGCGATCGCCGACGTGCGCCTGCTCGCCGCCGCCCTCGGCGCCCTGCTGCTCGACGGCGACGAGCGTCTGCTCGACGCCTATCCCGAGACCGCGAGCCGACGCATCTGGAAGGCCCAGCACTTCTCGTGGTGGATGACGAGCCTCCTCCACGTGGCTCCGGATGCCACCGACTTCGACCGCCGCCGCCAGCTCGGCGAGCTGCGCACCGTCGTTGAGTCGGAGCACGGCCGCGCCTACCTCGCCGAGGCGTACTGCGGCTGGCCCTTCGACGCCTGACCGGCGCACGCACCCTGACCTCCGCCCGCACGCCCCCTCGAGTGTCCACGACACCCGGACCGAAATCGAAAACGTCCGGGTGTTCTGGACACTCAACCGACCCGACCCGACCCGACCCGACGCGACCCGACCCGGAGCGCGGGCGCGCGACGCCCGAACGAGAACGCGAGCGCCGGGATGCCGGCATCCGGGCGCCCCACCCTATTGAGTGTCCACAACACCCGGACCGAAATCGAAAACGTCCGGGTGTTCTGGACACACAACGCACGTTGCCGCGCACACGACAGCGGCGCCCGAGCCGAAGCCCGGGCGCCGCGTCACCCCCGCGAGGGGCTCAGTCCTTCTTGCCGCGCGCGTTCTTTTCGCGCGGCTGGGGGAAGGGGCTCGGCACCACCGGCACCGTCCCCGTGTAGCCCTCGCGCTCGGCGGCGAGCTCGGCGATGCGCTTGCGGCACGCGAACCATCCGGCCGTGATGAGCAGGCTCGCGACGATCGCGACGACCAGCGTCGCGGGCGAGTCGATGAACACCAGCACCAACACGATCGCGAGGAACACCAGCGTCGCGTACCCCGTGTACGGCGCCCAGAAGAGCCGGAATCTCGGGCGGACCAGCTCTCCGCGATCGGCCAGGCGCTTGAACTTCATCTGGCAGAGCATGATGGTCGCCCAGGTGACCAGGATGCCGACGGCGGCGACGTTCAGCACCGTCTCGAACGCGTCGCTCGGGTTGACGTAGTTGATCACGACACCGAACAGCGCCACGACCGCGGTGATCGCGATGCCGCCGTAGGGGACGCCGGCCTTGTTCATGCGGGACGCGAACTTCGGCGCGGATCCCGCCACCGCCATCGAGCGCAGGATGCGACCGGTCGAGTACAGCCCCGCGTTGAGCGACGACAGGGCGGCGGTGAGCACGACGAGGTTCATGATCACGTCGACGCCCGGAACCCCGATCGAGGCGAAGAAGGTCACGAAGGGGCTCTCGTCCTTCGAGTACGCGGTGTACGGCAGCAGCAGCGCGAGAAGGAGCACCGACCCGACGTAGAAGATCGCGACGCGGAAGATGACCGAGTTGATCGCGCGCGGCATGACCTTCTCGGGGTTCTTCGTCTCGCCCGCCGCGGTTCCGACGAGCTCGATCGAGGCGTACGCGAACACGACGCCCTGCATGAGGATGATTGCGGGCAGGATGCCGTTGGGGAAGAAGCCCCCGTTGTCGGCGATGAGCGAGAAGCCGACGGGCGCACCGTTGGGGGTGCCGAACACGACGAAGTAGATGCCCACGAGCAGGAACGCGACGAGCGCCGTGACCTTGATGAGCGCGAACCAGAACTCCAGCTCGCCGAACACCTTCACCGACACGAGGTTGACCGCGAGCACCGTGACGAGCGCGGCGAGTGCCCAGGCCCACTGCGGCACCGCGGCGATCCACGGCACGTACTTGCCGAAGAAGTTCATGTAGAGCGCGGCGGCGGTGATGTCGACCATGGTCGTGGTCGCCCAGTTGATCCAGTAGAACCAGCCCGAGACGAACGCCGCCTTCTCGCCGAAGAACTCGCGCGCGTAGGAGACGAATGAGCCCGAGGTGGGGCGATGCAGGACGAGCTCGCCGAGCGCCCGGAGGATGAAGAACGCGAAGAGCCCGCACACCGCGTACGAGATGACGATCGCGGGTCCGGCCTGAGCGAGGCGCCCGCCGGCACCGAGGAAGAGACCGGTTCCGATGGCACCGCCGATGGCGATCATCTGCACCTGACGCGACGTGAGTCGCTTGTGGTATCCGGCGTCCTCGAGCTGAACGGTCGAGGTGTGGATCTGCTCGGCAGCGTCGCCGGCGCGGGGGGTGGAGTCGTTCACGTACCCATCATTCGTTTCACGCAGCCCCTGTCCAGCAAGCGCGCCGAGTGTCGGGATTCCGGATGCCGCGGGCTACAGCCACTTCTTCACCTTGAACGTCAGCCACAGCCCCGCCGATACGAGCACCATGAGCACGAGCGCCATCGGGTAGCCGAACTCCCAGTTGAGCTCGGGCATGTTCTTGAAGTTCATGCCGTAGATCCCGCCGATCAGCGAGGGTCCGAAGAGGATCGCCGCCCATCCGGAGATCTTCTTGACCTGCTCGTTCTGCTCGAGCGACGTCTCGGTCTGCCGCTGCGTGACGAGCGTCGCGTTGACGGTCAGGGCGTTGTCGAGGATCGAACGCATCGACGTCAGCTTGTCGCACTGGCGCAGGACGTGGTCGAGGACGTCGCGCAGCGACCGCTGCAGTTCGATGTCGACGCCGTACTTCTCGGCACCGCGCAGCAGCGCCTGGAGCATGTCGCGCAGGGGTTCGGTCGCACGCTGGAAGTGGATGACCTCGCGAGCGAGCTCGTAGATGCGCTGCGTCAGCTCCGCGCCGCCGACCCCGAAGAGCTGATCCTCGATCTCGTCGACGTCGTTCTGCAGCCCACGCGCGACGGGGTCGTACTGGTCGACGACCTCATCGAGAATCGCGTAGAGCACCGCCTCGGGGCCCCGGGCGAGGAGCTCGGGCTGCTCCTCGAGCCGGTGCCGCACGCGGGCCAGGTCGGGCACCTCGGCGTGACGCACCGTCACGACGTAGTCCTCGCCCACGAACACGTGCAGCTCGCCGAACTCGACGGTCTCGGTCTCGTCGATGTACCGGGCGGGACGCAGCACCGCGAAGAGATTGCCGCCGTACCGCTCGAGCTTCGAGCGCTGGTGCCCGGCCAGCGCGTCCTCGACCGCGAGGGGGTGCAGCGAGAACTCCGCCGCGACGCGTTCGAGCTCTTCGGGCGAGGGGCGCAACAGCCCGATCCAGGCCATCCCGCCGTGAGCCTCCATGTACTCGAACGTCTGGTCGAGGCTGGCGGGGTTCTCGATGCGGTGGCCGTCGACGTACACGGCGCTGTCGATGATGGGCATGTATCAGTTCTACGCCCCGCAGGTGGCCGGGCGATGACGTGGTACCCGCCTTCAGGCGGGAGTCACAGCGCCGGGCACCGGCACGAGGTCGATGCCCTAGGCCTTCTTCGAATCGTGCCCCCAGTTCATGAGGGAGTATCGCCAGTCGGTGTCGGTGATGTCGCCCTTCGGGCGCTGGGCTCCGTGCCGCTTGACGTATCCGACCACTTTCCGCATGTGCGCGATGTCGGCGTCGGTGAGGTCGGCCTTCTTCTTCTTGAGTATCCGCACGATGTGCCGACCGCTCTCGTGCCCGGTCGACTCCCCGCCGTCCTTCTTCTGTCCGACGCCGCGGGACTCGTCGGTCTCCAGCCAGTCCGACAGCTCGGTGGCCGTCATGTTCACGGCCTCCCCGAACTCGGCGCGGGTCTGTTCGTCGTCATCGCTGCGTTCGCTCATACGCCCATGCTGACCGTCGACCCCGCACCGCCCCGCCCCCTTGCGCGGCCCGCCGGCCCATGGCATCCCGGGCTCAGCCGACGGGCTCGCTCAACGGCTCGTTCGGGTCGGATCCCGGATGCCGTGCCCCGGGCGCGCGCCGGGCGGCCGCTGTCACGGCTCCGATGCTCGCCGCGATGACCAGGGCGATACCGCCCACCTCGAGCCACGAGAGGTGCTGGCCGAGGAGGAGGAATCCCGCCGTCGAGGCCGTCGCGGGGCCGAGGCTCATGAGGATGGCGAAGGCCGAAGCCGGCAGGCGTCGGAGAGCGATGAGCTCGAGCGCGTAGGGCACGGTCGACGACAGCACGGCGACCGCGGCGCCGAGGGCGAGGATGTCGAGGCGGAGGAGCACCTCGCCGGCCTGCGCGATGCCGAACGGCAGGGCCGCGATCGCCCCGACGGCCATCGCGAGCGCCAGGCCGTCGAGGCGGGGAAAGGCTCGCCCGACGCGCGCCGACGCGAGGATGTACAGCGCCCAGCTCACCGCCGCGCCGAGCGCGAACAGCACGCCGAGAGGGTCGAGCCGGTCCCACCCGCCCGCGCCCAGCGCCACGACGCCGGCGAGCGCGAGTCCCGCCCAGAGCCAGCGCGCCGGGCCCGTCGCCGTGATGATCGAGAGCGTGAGGGGGCCGAGCACCTCGATGGTCACGGTCACGCCCAGCGGGAGCCGCTCGAGCGCGAGGTAGAACAGTCCGTTCATCGTGGCGAGGACGAGACCGAAGGCCACGACCTCGCGCCAATGCGCCGGCGAGTGACCGCGCCACCGCGGTCGGGCGATGATCAGCAGAAGCGTTGCCGAGAACAGCAGGCGCAGCATGACGATGCCGAGCGGTCCCGTCTGCGGGAACAGCATGACGGCGAACGAGGCGCCGACCTCCTGGCACGCGAGCCCGATCAGCACCAGCGCCGCGGCCGACCGCGGCCCGCCGGCCGCCCTCATTCCGGCGTCACTGTGCGGGGACGGTGCAGATGGCGTTGCCGACGATGCTGTCGCGCATCTGCTGGGCCGTCCAGGGCAGTCCCGCCTCGGGGGCGGTCTGCCCCGAAGCCGCCGGAGCCTTCGACGCGATCGCCGCGAGCTCCCAGCTGAGCCACGCGGCGGTCTTGGGGTTGCCCGCCGAGTTGTTCAGCACCACCGAGACGGCCATGCCGGTCTTGGGGTCGGCGAACGAGCCGACCATGTAACCCGCCGTCGCACCGAACTGCCCGATGAGCGAACCGGCCTGGTATGCGCCGCCCGCCGCGGTGAACCACGTCGGGTCGTCGGCGCTCACGGGGAGGGGCGACGAGAACCTGTCGCTCCCCTCGGGCAGCAGGGAGCCGGCGGCGAGCGCCTGCGTGTAGCGGCCGAGGTCGGTGATGTCGGTCACGGCTCCCGCGGCGGCGCCGCCGTAGCTCGACGAGGTCACGGTGACGTCCTGGGGCTGATCGCAGGTCCATCCGCCCTCGGGGAGCTGCTGCGAGCGGAACCCCTCGAGGGCGGTCGACGAGGGCGCGGCAGCCGCCGACCCCGGCAGGCTCGTGTTCGACAGCCCGAGGGGTTCTGCGACGCGCTCGCGGATGAGGTCCGAGAGCGTCTCCCCGGTCGCGCGCTCGGCGGCCAGACCGGCGATCAGGTAGTTCGTGTCCGAGTCGGCGAACGCCGCGCCCGGGGGGTTCAGCCGAGGGCTCGCGATGCCGTACGCGAGCAGCTCGCGCGGGTTCCACGCCCGGTCGGGGTTGTTCAGCTCGCTCCCCTGCAGCACGGACGAGTAGGAGCCGAGCCCCGAGGTGCCGTTGCAGAGCATGCGCAGCGTGATGTCGTCATACCCGGGGAGGTTGCTGACCCACGTCGTCACCGGGTCGTCGAGCTTGACCGTGCCGCTGGCGGCGAGCTCGTACAGCACGTCGCAGGTCATCGCGCCGGTGACATCGGCGGCACGGAAGTCCAGGTCGGTCGAGACCTCGGCGCCGCCCGGTCCCTGCGTGCCCAGGCCCGACACCCAACTCCCGCTCCAGGGCGCCCACACGCCGACGATGGCGCCGCTCGATCCGGTCGCGGCCATGGCGGTCGTGACGGCGTCGCGCAACTCGGTGACCGTCTGGTCGGGCAGCGGCGCGTCGACCTGGGCCGGGACGTCGATGGACACGGAGCTCTCGGCGGTGCACCCGCTCAGGATCACCGCGAGGACGCTCGCGCCGGCGATCGCGGCCGCAGCAGACCGACGCCATGTCCCCATATCGAACCCCCTGGAATCCGCGCGCGACGAATCGCGCGCTCCAAGAATTCAAACACACGCCGCCCGAAGCGACTTGCCGCTTGCGCCCGGGCAGCGTCACGTCTGCATCACATCTCGCCGCGAGCGCTCGGCGGTGCGCCGATCAGCGGCGAAACCACAGGAAATCGGGGGTTAGGTTCACCTAACCCTGTGCGTATGATGTCCCCATGAACGCCGTCGTCCCGTTCTCCGCCGCTCTGCGCGAGCGCTGTTCCACCAGCGCGCATTCGACGAGCGAGTGCGACGGCTTCATGACCGACCTCCTCAACGGCACGGGATCCCGCGACGACTACATCGCCCTCATCGCGCAGCAGTGGTTCATCTACGAGGCCCTCGAGACGGCCGGCGAGCGCATGCGCCACGACCCGGTGGCATCCGTGTTCCTCAGCGACAAGCTCACCCGCCTGCCCGCCCTGGAGGCCGACCTCGCGTTCCTCCTCGGCTCCGACTGGCGTGGGCAGATCAACCCCCTGCCCACCACGCAGGCGTACGTGTCGCGGATCCGCCGCGTCGCCGCGACCTGGCCGGGGGGCTTCGTCGCGCACCACTACACGCGCTACCTCGGCGACCTGTCGGGCGGACCGTTCATCGGTCGCCTCATGCAGCGCCGCTTCGGCTTCGACACGAACGGGATCGGGTTCTTCCTGTTCGGCGACATCGCCGACCCGAGAGCCTTCAAGAATGTCTACCGCGAGCAGCTCGACGCCGTCCCGTGGGATGACGACGAGAAGGCGCGCGTCATCGACGAGGTGCTGGTGGCGTACCGGTTCAACACCGAGCTGTTCGCCGACCTCGCGCGCGCCAAGGCGGCTCAGGTCGCCTGAGCGCGATCGCCCTGCTGGCGTCCGAGCCACGCCTGCTTCATGAAGCGGCGCACGTCCTCGTCGACGCGGATGTCGCTCGGGCGCAGCGGCCGTGACAGGTAGAGGCCGTCGAGAGACGTCAGGCGACTGAGCGCGACGTAGGTCTGCCCGGGCGCGAAGGCCCCGGCACCCAGGTCGACGACCGCGCGGTCGTACGTCTTGCCCTGCGACTTGTGGATCGTGACGGCCCACGCGAGCCGGAGCGGGAACTGCGTGAACTCCGCGACGATCTCGCGCGAGAGGTTCTTCGTCCCCGGGTCGTACGCGTAGCGGTACCTCTCCCACACGGCGGGTTCGACATCGTGCTGGATGCCGTCGACCTCGACCCGCACGCTGTCGCCCGCGATGCGCGTCACCGTGCCGATCGTGCCGTTGACCCACCGCGGCGCCTCGCCGAACTGCGCGGAGTCGTTGCGGAGGAACATCACTTGCGCCCCCACCTTGAGCGTGAGTTCCATCTCGGCGGGATAGTTCGCCTCACCGCGTCCGAAGTCGCCCGAGATCTCGGCGTTCGCGGTCTGCGTGCGCCCCACGAGCTCCTCGAGATGGCGCCGGTTGATGCTATTGACGCGATCGTTGCGCGTCGCCAGCGTGATGATCGGGTGCTCGCCGTCGGCCGGGTGCGGGGGCGTGCGGGCTCCGGCGGTGTTCAGGATGCCGGCCATCTCGGCCGTCACGCGCCCGTAGCGCACCGCGTTGAGCAGCGTCTTGAAGCCCGGGTCGGACTGCCGGTGGATCTCGACGAGCTCGTTGACGTGCAGGTCGGCCCCGTGGCGCCCGATGTCGATCAGCCCGTCGCTCGCCGCCTCGCCCGACCACACCTTCGCGTCGAAGAACCAGAACGAGCGGTAGTGGTCGCGGATATAGCGCGCCTCGTCACCGCGCGGGGGGACGGGGGCGAGCTGGTACGGGTCGCCGAACATGACGATCTGAGTGCCGCCGAAGGGCTCGGCGCGCCGACCCCGCGCCTGACGGAGCGACCGGTCGATGGCATCCATGAGGTCGGCGTTCACCATCGAGATCTCGTCGATCACGAGCGTGTCGATCGCGTTCAGGATCTTGCGGGTCGCGTCGTTCTGGTCGATGTCGCCGTTCGCGATCAGGCCGATCGGCAGACGGAACAGCGAGTGGATCGTCTGCCCCTCGACGTTGAGCGCCGCCACGCCCGTCGGTGCGCACACGGCGATCTGCTTCTGCGTGTTCCACGCGAGGTGCTGCAGCAGCGTCGACTTTCCCGTGCCCGCGCGCCCGGTCACGAAGACGTGCTCCCGCGTGTCTTCGATCAGCCGGAACAGCGCCTGCTGCTCGGCGGAAAGAGGCGGGGTGGTCACCGATTCATGCTAGTTCGCGGGACGATCGCGGGGCGGCTCGGTGTGGACAAGCAGCCACTGCGCCTCTCCCGACAGGACGTCGGACACATGGCTGCGGAAGCGCGGGCACTGCGTGATGTCGTGCGATCGGCACCTCAGCGCATGCTCGGTCATCGCCCTCGCCTCCGCGATGTCGGCGGCACGACGATCGAGTTCGGCGATGTGCTCCTCCAGCACACGGTGCCGATCCGGCGCATCCCGCTCGAGCAGGACGCGGATCTGCTCGAGCGACATTCCCGCGGCCTTGTTGCGCAGGATGATCGCGATCCGGACGCTGTCGTCGTCCGAGTAGCGGCGTCGGCCGCCGGCATCCCGATCCGGATGCAACAGCCCTTCGTCCTCCCAGTAGCGCAGCACGTGCGTGTCGAGCCCGAACCGCGCCGCGGCCTCCCCGATTGACTTCATGTCGACATGAAGTCGCACGATGGTCTCGAACGCAAGCGAAGGAGTTCCTCATGTACGACGCGATCATCATCGGCGGCGGCCCGGCTGGCCTGCAGGCGGCCCTCACGCTCGGACGCATGCACCGGCGGACCCTGCTGCTCGACTCCGGCGAGTACCGCAACGGGACGGTGCCGCACGCGCACAACCTGCTCACCAACGACGGCCGCGACCCGGCCGAGCTCCGCCGACTCGGACGTGCGGAGATCGCCGCGTACGAGACGGTCCGGATCCAGGATGCCGCCGCCACCGAGATCACCCGGGTCGACGCGAACCTGGTGGTCACGGTCGCCGGCACCCCGGTGCGGACCCGAGCCGTGATCCTCGCGACCGGACTCACCGACGATCTGCCGCCGATCCCCGGGCTCGCCGACCGCTGGGGCGACCGCGTCGCGAACTGCCCGTTCTGCCACGGCCACGAGTTCGCCGGTCAGCGCGTCGCGGTGCTCAACGGCACCGCACACGCGGCGATGCTGGCCGCGATGCTCGAGCCGGTGGCATCCGAGATCGTCGTCCTCGACCCGGTTCGGGTGCGGGAGGTGGGCGACTCCCCGGCGGGGCTGCGGCTGCACCTCGACGACGGCACGACCGAGGATGTCGCCGGAGCCTTCGTGGCACCCGTCTCTGGCCAGCGCGCACCGTTCGCGGACCAGCTCGGGCTGGAGCGGCAGGAGTCGGGAGCCGTCCGCGTCGACCCCTTCGGACGCACGGGCGTCGACGGCGTCTACGCGGTGGGCGACATGGCCCAGCCCGACCATTTCATGGGGCCGATGGCGTCGCTCGCGAACGCGATCGCGGCGGGCCAGCTCGCGGCGGTCGCCGTCGTGCAGGCGGACGCACAGGTGCGGGTGGCGTCCCATTCTTAAACTGGGTATGTGGACAACGCAGGCGGGGGCCCCGCGACGCCCGAGGGTGTCCGCTTTGCGCGCCCGCGTCTCGCCCTCGAGCTGACCGCGCTCGGGGTCGTCGGCGTACTGCTGGTCCTCGCGCTGGCCGCCGGCGCGGGCGCCCTGTACCGCGAGGTGTACAGCCCGCGGGCTTTCGTCCGGCACTACCTCGAGCTGCTCGAGAATCACCGCGCGGCCGAAGCGCTCGCCGTCCCCGGGGTCGCGATCGACGCCGCGGAGCTCGAGGCGGCGGGCCTCCCGTCGACGGCCTCCGAGGCGCTCCTGCGACCCGACGCCCTGGGCACCCTCTCCGACGCCGAGATCGTCGACGAGACGGTCGACGGCGACATCACGCGGGTGAGCGTCACCTATCGCGCGGGCACCCACGAGGGCCGCACGACCTTCGCGGTGAAGAGCGACGGCGAGACCGGATTCCTCCCGCGCTGGCGCTTCGCGACCAGCCCCCTTGCCGTCGTCGACCTGTCGGTCCGGGGTTCGATGCGGTTCTCGGTCAACGGTTTCGAGGTCGACAAGCGCCAGGTCTCGGTCGACGGAGCGGATGCCGATCCCTCGGCCGCCGTTCCCCTGCTGGTGTTCTCGCCCGGTCTGTATTCGGTGGCGGTCGACACCGCGATCTCGGCGACCCCGGGCGTCGCGGTACTGGCGGATGCGCCCCTGACGGGGGTTCCGGTCGACGTTCAGGCCGAACCCACCGACGAGTTCATCTCGGTCGTGCAGCAGCGCGTCGAGGACTTCCTCACCACCTGCGCCGAGCAGAAGGTGCTGCAGCCGACCGGGTGCCCCTTCGGCTACACCGTGCGCAATCGCATCGAGGGGGCACCCTCGTGGTCGATCGCCCAGCAGCCGAAGGTGACGATCGTCCCCGACGGCGCGGGCTGGCGCATCCCGTCCACCGGCGCCGTCGCGCACATCGACGTCGACATCCGCTCGATCTTCGACGGCTCGATCCGCAACGTCGACGAGGACGTCCCCTTCAGCGTCGACGGCAAGATCACCGTGCTCCCCGACGGCACGGCATCCATCCTCGTCAGCGGCAGCTCCGACTGACCGGCGTCTCCCGCGGGTGAGGGGCGTCCGTCAGCTGCGACGGGCGGCGTCGCGCTCGGCCGCCCGGGCGTCGCGCTCCGCGAGCCGCGCGAGCTCTTCGTTGTAGGCGTCGAGCTCGAGGTCGCCGACGCGGTCGACGTGGCGGTCGCGTCGGCGCTGCTGGCGCTCGTCGCTACGACTCCACTGGATCGCGACGGTGATCGCGAGGATCAGGGTCGGGATCTCGCCGACCGACCACGCCACGCCGCCGCCGGCGTACTGATCCTCGAGGGGTGTCGGCCCCCACGTGCGCCCCATCGCCCCGAACCACTCGGCGACCATCAAGCCGGAGTTCATCATGATCGCGATGCCGAAGAACGCGTGCATGGCCATGATCGCGATGAGCACGAGGAGCCGCATCGGGTAGGGCAGACGGTACGGGACCGGGTCGATCCCGATGAGGCTCAGCACGAACAGGTAGCCCGTGATGAGGAAGTGGGCGACCATCCAGATGTGCCCGAGGTGGTCGTACAGCGACCAGCGGAACAGATCGGTGTAGTAGAAGGCCCAGAGCGAGCCGATGAACAGTCCGGCGGCGACATAGGGGTTCGTGAGCACCTTGGCGACCGGATTGTGGACGGCCCAGAGGATCCACTCGCGACCGCCGCGCGTGCCGTCGTCGCGCTTGCGGATCGCGCGGGCCGCAAGGGTCACCGGCGCCCCCGAGACCAGCATGAGCGGGATCGCCATCGACAGCAGCATGTGCCCGATCATGTGCATGCTGAACAGGTAGTCCTGGTAGACGTTCACCGGCCCCGAGGTGATCCAGAACACCGCGAGCATGCCCAGGCACCACAGCACCGTCCGGTAGATCGGCCAGCTGTCGCCGCGGCGGCGCAGACGCCACACGCCGGCGAGGTAGAAGAAGAGTCCGAAAGCGACGACGAATGCCCAGAGCAGGTCGATGTCCCAGCTGGTGAACCAGCGTTCGATCGTCAGCTCGGGCGGCAACGGCGAGCCCGTGAGGATCTCGGCGGGAGTCTGGCCCACCAGCGGCGGAGCGATCGGAGGAGGGGTGCGGGCGAGGGCTGCGGCCGCACCGCTCGCGATCCCCATGAAGACGAGCTCGACGACGATGATCGCCCAGAAGCGCCGCGAGCCCTGCTCGTCGGCCATGCGCGAGATCAGGCGGCGGCGGTACCACGCGCCCAGCACACCCATCGCGAGCAGCGCCGCGACCTTGACGAGGACCAGGATGCCGTAGGGCGAGAACAGGTTCTCCCAGCCCAGCAGGCCGATCGAGGCGCGCACCGTGCCCGAGACGGCCACGACGACGAACGCCGCGAGGGCGATCGACGAGTACCGCAGCAGCGTGGTCTGCAGTTGCGTCCGCGACATGGCGGGGCGCACGACGACGAGCAGCACCAGGCCGCCCAGCCAGACGGCGGCGGCGATGATGTGCAGCACGAGCGAGGTCACGGCCGCCGTGTGGCTCGCCTCGGTGCCGGCGTGGCCCTGCGTGCCCATCGGGACGAGCGACGCCAGCGCGAGGATCGCGACGATCATCGTCGGAACCCAGGAGCGCACGGCGAAGGTCAGCACGGTCAGCACCGCACCGGCGATCGTGGTGATCAGCCAGGCGGGGCCGATCTCGCTCTCGACGAGGAAGCGGCCGAGCTGCTGGCCGAAGAGCGGGTCGAGCGTCGGCTTCGCGTTGATGATGTTGAGGAAGGTCAGATAGCCGGTCGCGGCCGAGGCGACCGTGAAGATCGCGGCACCGATCGAGGCGGTGTCGAGGGCGAGCTCGAAGGGGCGTTCCCCGGCCTTCAGGGCGAACAGCGCGAGCACCAGGGAGCCGACCATCGTCGCCGCTGACAGGTTGACCACGAGCGTGGCCAGCGGCAGTCCCCATCGCACCACGGGACCGGGGTCTGCGAGCAGGGGCGCAGCGGCGCCGCCGCCGTACGCCAGGCCCGCGACGACGGCGATCAGCGAGACCGCGACCAGGATGACGGGTCCCGCCACGCGGAGGGCACGGGCGTTCACCCACCCAGACTACGTCGGCGCGCGCACGCGAGGACGCGGAGCGGCGTCGGAGGCATCGACGAAGGACGATATCGAACGATTCGGGTCGAATGATCTCGGGTCGAACGATCCCGGGTCGAGCGCTCTTGCGCCGGACGCTCTTGCGCCGGACGCTCTCGCGCCGGACGAAGACAGAGGGGGATGCCTCTCGGCATCCCCCTCTGTGCGGTGCGGCGACGTCTTACTTGACGGCAGCCTTGAGCTTCGAGCCCGCGGTGACCTTGACGCGCTTGCCGGCGGGGATCGAGATCTCTTCACCGGTCTGCGGGTTGCGGCCCGTGCGAGCGGACGTGGCGACCTG
Organism: Microbacterium testaceum; assembly: GCF_001476285.1. Lineage (GTDB taxonomy): Bacteria > Actinomycetota > Actinomycetes > Actinomycetales > Microbacteriaceae > Microbacterium > Microbacterium testaceum_B. The sequence goes on from NZ_LDRU01000030.1 coordinate 59,069, forward strand.
CTCGAAGGCGATCCAGCCGGGGATCGAAACCTTGCTGCCCTTGGCGACCGCCTCGGAGACGGTGGAGAAGAGGGAGTCGAGCACGCCCGACACGGCGGACTGGCTCTGCCCGGTCGCGCTGGCGATGCTCGCGACGAGCTCGGTCTTGGTGATGGACTTGTCAGCCATGTGGTTGTCCTCCAGGCGACGTTGTCGTCGCCTCTCGTTACATCGGACGAGGAGGAATTCTCCTCGGTGGTCGGGAGACCGCCTCGACAGTATCAACCGAACCGCGGAATTACGGGGATTTTGAGGGATTTCCCCCTCGAATGCACCGGCGTGTCGCTCGAAACGGGCCCGACCCGGCCCCGGTGAGAGTGAAGGCCCGCCTCCTCGCGTCCTCGGGCGAAGAAGCCGGGCGAAGCGACCGAGCGATACGGGTGACCTCGGACGTGAATGAGAGCGGTATATCCCCGGAGGGGCGCGAGATGCGGGTGAGCGGCTTTCGTATGTTGGGGGCTCGACGGGTCATGTGCCTCGCACCATCGGAGGGTCCGGGCGCCCTCTCCGACTCCCGTCGGGAGAGGGGGGCGCCATGCCGAACACGCAGAGATCCATCGACGCCCGGGCCGCCTTCCACGCGGCGGTCGTCACGACCGCGGCCCGGTTGGCCCCCGGGCACGGGATTCCGGAGCAGCGCCACCTCGCCCTCCTGGCCGAAGCACCGCCGCCCCCGCTTCCTCGCGTCTGGACCGACACGGCGGCGCTGACCCTTGCCGCCGTCCTGGTGTCGCGGGCGCGCCGAGATGCCCTCTCCGAGGGGCTCTCGCTCATCGATCGGTACTTCGTCGACACCCGCCTCACCCGCGAAGCCACCCTGTCCGACGACGCGCGCGCGCATCTGCTCGCGGCCGCCGGCGAGTACTGCTGCGCCATCGGCTGGCCACAGGTCGGCGCACAGTACGGCGCCGAAGCTCTGCTCTTCGCCGACACCGACCCGGTCCGGTACCGCGCCCACGCCGTTCTCGCCCTGGGCCATGCCCTCAATGGCGAGTACGAGAGCAGCGAGAACGACAGGGCCGCCGCTCAGGCGCTCTTCACCGACAATGCCTGGCCTGACGATGAGATCGACTACCTCGTCCTGCTCGCGGAATCCCTCGTGGCCGCGGCCTGGATGCAGCCGGAGCGTCTCGTGGCGGTCTCCACGATCCTGCACGAGACCCGGCCGGACGACCCGTACTGGGACTACTCCGCCCGCGCCATCGACGTCATGCGGGGCCTCGTCGAGCGCGACTACTCGGGAGCTCTCGCCGCGAACTGGCAGCTGTCGTATGGTTCACGGCGCCACCGCAGCCACCGCATGATCCGCGACTTCCTCACGTGCATCCGGTCCGACATCCTCGTCGCGCGAGGTGAGTACGCCGAGGCTCTGGCGACTCTTTCCACCGGACAGACTCCGCCCGGACACGGGATCTGCTTCCCGATGCAGCGCTCGGTGGCGCTGCTCCTCCTCGGACGCGACCGCGAACTGCTCGCCGAGACCGAGGCGTGCGTGGCCGACGAGACCGACCACTGCTTACGCACCCTGACTCCCACGCTGCTGCGTCGCGCGATCGCATTCGCGCGTATCGGGTCCGCGCGACGCGCCGCGCAGAGCATGGAAGCGGCCCTGCTGCTGATCTCGCGGACCGGGGGCTCGATCACGCCGTTCATCATGCTGCCCCTGGGCGAGACGCTGGCCCTGTTCGACGAGGTGGTGAGCGCTCGACCAGAGCTCGGACCCCTCGTCACCGGCATCCGGGACTTCCTGCCCTCGGTCGCCGCACCGTCGCTGAACCCCGCTGAAGCCATCGGGCTCACCCCCACCGAGCGGGAACTGGCGGTGCTGCTCTCGTCGGACCGGAACCTGGCCGACATCGCCCGCGAGAGGGGTGTGTCTCTCAACACCGTCAAGAGCCAGGTGCGTTCCATCTACGCCAAGCTCGGCGTCAGCGGGCGCGCGGAGGCCGTGGGAGAACTCCTGAGACGGACGTTCTGAACGGCGAAGGGCGGGAGCCCCTCTCGGGACCCCCGCCCTTCGCGGTGGTACTGGTGCTTACCAGGACGACTTGGTCACACCGGGCAGTTCGCCACGGTGGGCCATGTCACGGAAGCGGACGCGCGAGACGCCGAACTTCGTGAGGACACCACGGGGGCGGCCGTCGATGACGTCGCGGCTGCGCACGCGCGCGGGCGACGCGTTGCGGGGCAGCTTCTGCAGGCCCACGCGGGCGGCCTCGCGGGCCTCGTCGGTCGCGTTGGGGTCGACCAGGGTCTTCTTCAGCTCGGCGCGCTTCGCGGCGTAGCGCTCGACGACGACCTTGCGCTGCTCGTTGCGCGCGATCTTGCTCTTCTTAGCCATGTGCTTAGCGCTCCTCTCGGAAGTCGACGTGCTTGCGGACCACGGGGTCGTACTTCTTGAGCACGATGCGGTCGGGGTTGTTGCGGCGGTTCTTGCGCGTCACGTAGGTGTACCCCGTGCCGGCGGTCGAACGCAGCTTGATGATCGGACGGACGTCCTGAGCCTTCTTCGCCATTACAGCTTCACGCCCTTCGCCTGCAGGTCACGGACGACGGCTTCGATACCGCGCGCGTCGATGACCTTGATGCCCTTCGCCGAGACGTTGAGCTTGATGTTGCGACCCAGCGACGGAACGAAGTAGGTCTTCTTCTGCACGTTCGGGTCGAAGCGGCGCTTCGTCCGGCGGTGCGAGTGCGAGATGTTGTGACCGAAGCCGGGAACCGCTCCAGTCACCTGGCACACTGCTGCCATGGTGATGTCTCCTTCTGTACCGTGACACCGGACGGTGCCACCCAAGATCCCTTGTCTGCACCCCGTCTGAGCACGACGGAGGGCCGGGATCAGGAGGAGGGGTGCGAACTGCGTGCTGGAGTGCGCGCAGACAAGGGGTCAGTCTAGCACGGACGGCGTGTCGCCTTGACTCCCGGTGGCTTCGACAGGCTCAGCCACCTGCGCCGTGGAGGTCCCAGAGCATATTGAAGGGACCGGGTCCCTCACTCCCCCGTCGCCTCCGCGGCACCGCGGCCCCAGCGGAACGCCGACACCGTGGCATCCCCCTCGATCCAGAAGCGCCAGGGGAACGCGGCGGTGCCGGCGACACCGGCCACCCCGACGCGCGGGCCGGTCGCGATGCGGGCCACCGGTTCGTCCGGCCATCGGAGCCGCGCGCGGGCGCCGGCGCGGACCTCACCGGTCACCGCGTCGATCCCGTCGTGCAGCGGATGCCGAAGGCCCACCGCGTCGCCCAGACGACCGGGACCCCGGGCGAGGTCGCGCGCGGCACGAACGACACCGCGGCGCTCGAGACGACGCCTCTCGGCGACCGGTGCCCCCTCGATGATCTCGCCGCCGCGCAGCAGCACACCACCGGCGACACCCTCGGGCCCGCAGACGACGTTGACGCAGGAATGGATGCCGTGGCTCAGGTAGACGTAAAGATGACCGGGCTCGCCCCACATCGTGGCATTGCGAGCGGTCGGACCCATCCGTGCGTGCGAGCCCGGATCGGGCCGTTCCCCCGTGCCGAGACCGTGATACGCCTCGACCTCGGTGAGACGGACGGCGACGCGTTCTCCCTCGACCTCGGTCTCGAGCACGGCGCCCAGCAGCGAGGGGGCGACCTCGACCGGGAGCCCCGCGAGCTCGTCGCGCGTCGCGAACCGCGTCATCCGGGCGGGACCTGGCACCACGAGAGGTCGAAGCCCTCGAGGGCGACGAGCTGCTGGCCGGTGTCGATCTCGACGAGGTGCGTCTGCAGCTTCCCGGGGAGGGGCAGTTGGTAGCGGTCGAAGGGGTTGTTCACGGCGCCCGGGGCCACCAGGACCGCGGCGTAACGCCCACTCGGCGAGACGCACGTCTGCAGGACCGTGTCGGTTCCCGGCACGTCGAGCAGCTGACGCACCGTCCCGTCGCTGCTGACGTGCCCGACGATGGTCGAGCGATAGGCGCCGTCCGACCCGATGTCGGCGAACGACCGGACGGTTCCCGCGTCGAGACCGGGGACGGGCGTCGCGCGGCCCGTTCTTCCCGGAGGGTCGACCGGGTCGACGAGGGCTTCCTCCGAACCGTCCGTGAGGTTGATCTCGCGCACTCCTTCGAGGCGTTCGACGATCGCCACCGACGACCCGCGAGCGATGCCGTCGATCGCCACCGCGCTGCCGAGCGGAGCGGCGTTCCCGCCCACCGCGTCGGTCAGGAGGAGCCGCGAGTCGAACGTCAGCACGAGCATGCTGTCGGTGTCGGGCACGAAACGCCAGTCGGCGATGCGCACATCGCCCCCGTTGAGGCCCACCTCGACCGGGGCGTCCTCGGTCGCGGCCGAGGCCGTGAAGAGCCGGCTCTCGCGTCCGCCCGCGGCGCCGAGAGTGGCATCCGAGAAGGTGAAACCGAAGCGCTCTCCGCGATCCGCCGACTGCAGGTTCGAGACGAAGCCGGGGCCGGGCAGGGTCACGTCGCGCGGATTCTTCCCGTCGAGATCGGTGACGATCACGCGGGCGGTGTCGTTGTCGCGTGTGGAGATGACGAGGTGGTTCGCCGTCGTCCGGAAATCCTCGATGTGCGGGTCGGTGAACACCGGGAGCCCGGCCTTGCCCTCGAGGTCGGTGCGGAAGATCGTGTCGCCCTCGGGCGTCCCGCGCTGCATCAGGTACGCCTGCAGGGCAGGCGTACGGAACGTCTCGGTGAGGGTCGCTCCGGGCCCCGCGCCGAGACCCTTCACGTCGTTCACGGTGACGCGGTAGTCGGAGTCGTCGCGCAGCGGCAGCGTGAAGCGGATGCCGACGCTGCGTCCGGAGGTGTCGACGGTGAACGGCGTCGCCGGCTCCACCTCGACCTGCGAGGGATCCACCTTCTCGAGCGACTGGGTCGTGGTGAGGATGACGCGGGATCCGGATGCCGCGATGCCGGCGGCCGGATCGACCTGCACGTCCGTGACGCGGGGTCCCTGCGCGACGGCGACGACGCCGCCCACCCCGCCCACGAGCACGAGGGTCAGCAGCACCACGCCGAACGCGGCGAGGTAACCGCGACCCTGGCGTCGGCGCGCCCGCGCGCGACGAGAGTCCGCGCCGCCCCGGCGCCGGGTGTCAGTACTCATAGGGGTCCGCCGGCTCGTCGATCGCGGCCACCTGGTCGGCGTGCACCTCGAGCTTGCCGTCGCCGCTCGAACGCACCGTCCCGGTCACCGTCACCCACTGCCCGCTCGCCGGGGCGTCGCCGGTCGCCGCGATCGGCAGACGCGCGGTCTGGGCGTCGATGACGCAGTGCGTGATGACGAGTCGCGTGAGGTCGAAGCTCGCCCCGTCACCGCCGGGGGTGATGAAGCCGGTCAGGGTGACGGGCTTGCCGTCGAAGGTCTCGGGATTCGTCGCGTGGGCGAAGACCGCCGACCAGTCGCCGACGCCGAACTTCGAGGTGTCGCCGGACGCGGCCAGGGTGATCACGTCGGAACCGGCGAACAGGGGCGCCGCCCCCACGTCGCGCGAGACCGCGAGCTCGGTCGAGAGCGAGGCCGCGGGTGTGAGCAGCACGGCGACGACGGCGGTCGAGGCCAGCACGCCCCCGGTGAACGCGGCGATTCCCGCCGGCGTCAGGCGTGGACGGGCCGCGAGGTGCTCGTGCGCGGCGTGGTCGTGGGCGTCGGCCGGGTCGGAGTGCTCGTGGTCGGCGTGCGCGAAGGCCTCGCGGCGCGCCGAGGCGGCCGCGGGGGCGTGACCGTGCTCGTGGTCGTGCCCGTGATCGGCTTCAGCCCCGAGCGGGAGGGCGAACGACGCGATCGCGCCGATCAGCGCGACGACCGACATCCCGACGGCGAACCAGGCGGAGTCGGGGTTGATGTAGAGCGACATCCGCCCCGTGACCCACAGCGTGATCGTCGTGATCGACAGGCAGGCCGTGAGACCCACTCCCAGCCAGCGTGTCGCGAGGGCACCGGTCTTAGACAAGGAGGTTCACCACCGTTCCGAGCGAGAACGCGAAGAGCACGACGACCACCGTCATCCCCACCAGCACGCGCGTCGAGAAGGTGGTGCGCAGCAGCGCCATCATCTTGAGGTCGATGATCGGCCCCACGACGAGGAAGGCGACGATGGAGCCCGGGGTGAACGTCGAGGCGAACGACAGCGCGAAGAACGCGTCGACGTTCGAGCACAGCGACACCACGATCGCCAAAGCCATCATCGCGGCGATGGAGAGGGCCGGGTCGGACCCGATCGCCAGCAGCGCGCTGCGCGGCACGAGCACCTGGACGGCGCCCGCGAGCAGCGAGCCGATGATGAGGGCCGGCATCACCGACCGCAGCTCGACGACGAACTGCGCGAGCGTGCGCCTCCCGCGGTCGCCGCGCTCCTGCACGACGATCTCGCACGTCTCGAGGAAGCGCTCGGTGAGCAGCTTGTCGGGATCCGGATGCCGGCTGTACAGCCACCCGATGAGGTTGGCGACGAGGAACCCGCCGATCAGGCGCGCGACGAGGATGCCGTCGCTGAAGCCGAACGCCGCGTGCGTGGAGATGATCACGATGGGGTTCACGATGGGCGCGGCGACGAGGAACGTGAGGGTGTCCGAGACCCCGAAGCCGCGCATGAGCAGGCCCCGGGCGAAGGGGACGTTGCCGCACTCGCAGACGGGGATGAACATGCCCAGCAGCGACAGCACGGCTCGGCGCGCCCACGGCGCGCGCGGCATCCATCTCTCGATCGTCCCCGGCGGCACCCATACCTGCACGATGATCGACAGCACCACGCCGAGCACGACGAAGGGCAGCGACTCGATCAGCACGCTGAGGGCGAGGGTCAGCCCGTCCTGCGCGCGGATGGGCAGCGGCTGCGCGAAGAAGGTCGGTGCGAACGCGTCGACGAGGAACAGCGCCGCGATGATCACGACACCCAGGCCGAGAGCGACGAGGGTGCGGGAGGCGCCGGTGCGCTGCGGCGACGGCGTCGCGGGGCGACTAGTCGTCGCCACGCTCGCGGGCGCGCGCCTGCGCGCAGTCGGCGCAGATGCCGAAGATGTCGACCACGTGCTCGGCCTCGGTGAAACCGTGCTGCGCGGCGGTGCGCTGGGCCCACTCCTCGACGGCGTCGGCCTCGATCTCGACCGCGACGCCGCACGAGCGGCAGATCAGGTGGTGGTGGTGTCCGCGGGTCTCGCACGCGCGGAAGAGGTTCTCGCCCTCGGGGCTCTGCAGCGAGTCGGCGTCGCCCTGAGCGGCGAGGCCCGCGAGAGCGCGGTACACGGTCGCCAAGCCGATGCCGGTGTTCTCGTCGCGCAGCGTCGCGTGCAGCGTCTGGGCGCTGACGAAGCCTCCCGCACCGGAGAGGGCTTCGCGCACCCGCTCTCGCTGCCACGTGTTGCGCTGGACCATGGCCCCGAGTTTAGCCAGGTCGTCGGTGAATCGGCTGGGCGCCTACACGGCCCTGGTCGTGCGATCGCGGCGCGCGCCGATCACGCGGCAGACGAGGTAGATCGCGAACGAGATGGTCGTGATGTAGGGGCTCACCGGGAGGGTTCCCGCCACCGCGAGGAGGACGCCGCCCACCGCGGACACGAAGCCGAACAGGGCTGCCAGCAGCGGCACCGAGAGCGGCCCGGACGACACGCGCATCGCGGCGGCGGCCGGGGTGACGAGCAGGGCCATCACGAGCAGAGCGCCGATGATGTGCACCGCCACGGCGACGATGAGCCCGAGCAGCAGCATGAACACCAGCGACACCGCGGTGGTGTTCACCCCGCGCGCGGCGGCGGACTGCGGGTCGAGGGAATCGAAGCGCAGCGGTCGCCAGACCAGCAGCAGCGCGACCAGCACGATCGCCCCGATCGCCACGAGCCACCCGAGCTGTCCGCTCTGCACCGACACGATCTGCCCGGTCAGCAGGCTGAACCGGGTGGCGCTGCGTCCGTTGTAGAGCGACAGGCACAGGATGCCGACCCCCAAGCCGAACGGCATGAGCACGCCGATGATCGAGTTGCGGTCGCGCGCGCGGGCCCCGAGCACGCCGATGAGCGCCGCCGCGATGAGGGAGCCGACGATCGAGCCCGAGACGACGTCCGCGCCGATGAGCAGAGCGACCGCCGCCCCCGCGAACGACAGTTCGCTGATGCCGTGGACAGCGAAGGCCATGTCGCGCTGCATGACGAAGACGCCGATCAGACCGCCGACCAGGCCCAGGACGGCCCCCGCGTAGACGGAGTTCTGCACGAGCTCGAGGATCGCGCCGTACTGGCTCACGCCCCCGAAGAGGGCGTTGCCGACGTCGGACCAGTTCATGCGTGATCCTCGTCGTGGTGATGGTGGTGGGCCTCATCGGCATCCGGGGCTCCGACGACGATGAGCTGCCCGCCGGCGCGCACCACGAAGACCGGGGCACCGTAGAGCGCCGACAGCGTCTCGGTGGTGAGCACCTCGTCGGGGGTGCCGAGGGTGAAGCGGCCGTTCGCGATGTAGAGGATGCGATCGACGCGTGAGAGCACGGGGTTGATGTCATGGGTGACCAACAGCACGGCCGCGTCGCGCTCGCGGCGGTGCCGGTCGATGAGCCGGACGACGGCCTGCTGGTTCGCGAGGTCGAGGCTGGTGAGCGGCTCGTCGCAGAGCAGGAGAGCGGGATCGTCGGCGAGAGCCTGGCCCACGCGGAGACGCTGCTGCTCGCCGCCCGACAACAGACCGACGGGGCGGTCGCCGAAGGCGGTGGCTCCCACCGCGTCGAGGAGTTCGTCGATGCGCGCGCGGTCCTTCTTGCGCGAGAGCGGCAGGCCGAAGCGATGGCCGTCGACCCCGAGACCCACGATGTCGCGCCCGCGCAGAGGCGTCTCGCGCGGCAGGGGGCGCTGCTGCGGGATGTAACCGATGCGGCGGTTGCCGGCGCGGCGCACCGGTTCGCCGAGCGCCTCGATGGATCCCGCGCTCAACCGCTCGAGGCCGAGGATCGCGCGAAGCAGCGTGGTCTTGCCCGAGCCGCTCGGTCCGAGGACGGCGACGAGCTCGCCGGGCTCGACCTCGAGGT
>NZ_LDRU01000031.1 GCF_001476285.1 Microbacterium testaceum
CCCCCAACGACACCCCCGTCGACCCGACGGAGATCGGTTCGGGCAAGGGCCGCGCGACGCCCTCGCGGGCCGAGCAGGAAGCCGCGCGCAAGCGCCCGCTCGTCCCCGACACCAAAGAGGCCAAGGCTCGCGCCCGCGCCGAGCTGGCCGCTCAGCGCGAGAAGGCCCGTGTCGGCATGGCCGCCGGCGAGGAGCGCTACCTCCCCGTCCGCGACAAGGGTCCGCAGCGTCGGTTCGCCCGTGACTTCGTGGATGCCGGCTGGCACCTCGGCGAGGGCGTCATGCCGTTCATGCTCATCGTCATCCTGCTGACGGTGCTTCCGGTGCAGTTCTTCCAGTACTGGGCGTTCGTCGCCCTCTGGATCTTCATCCTCTTCGTCATCGGCGACATGATCATCACGTCGATCCGCGTGAAGCGCGCCGCGAAGGACAAGTTCGGCGAGAGCAAGCTCGAGAAGGGCCTCGGATGGTACGCGGCGATGCGCACCGTGCAGATGCGCTTCATGCGCCTGCCCAAGGCCCAGGTCAAGCGCGGGCAGTACCCCGTCTGACGCGCGGAGTTCTTCACGAAGCGGCGTGCCCTCGGGCGCGCCGCTTCGTCGTTCCCGCCGCGACGTCGTTCCCGCCGCGACCTCGGAAGCCGGAGCGAGATCGACGGTCAGCGGTGGCGCGCGAGACCGCGGTTGATCTGCCGACCCCACAGCGGACCCCGATAGAGGAAGCCCGTGTAGCCCTGGACGAGGTTCGCGCCGGCCGCGAGGCGCTCGCGCACGTCTTCGGCGGTCTCCACTCCCCCGGCCGAGATCACGACGAACTCGGCGGGGACGGCCGCTCGCACCAGGCGCAGCACCTCGGCGGCGCGCGCCTTCAACGGGGCGCCCGAGAGGCCACCCGCTCCCGCGGCCTCGACCGTGGCGGCATCCGTCGAGAGTCCGGTCCGCGCGATCGTCGTGTTCGTCGCGATGAGGCCGGCCAGGCCCGCGTCGACCGCGAGGCGGGCGATGTCCTGCACCTCGTCGTCATCGAGATCGGGGGCGATCTTCACCAGGAGAGGCGTCGAGCCCGCGGCATCCCGAACCGCCGTCAGCAACGGCCGCAGCGTTTCGACGGCCTGCAGACCGCGCAGCCCCGGGGTGTTGGGCGATGAGACGTTGACGACGAGGTAGTCGGCCAGCGGCGCGAGCAGGCGTGCGCTGCGCACGTAGTCGGTGGTCGCGTCTTCGACGGCCACGACGCGGCTCTTGCCGATGTTGACGCCGATGACGGGGCGCCGGCGCGCCCGTCGGAGTCGCCGGAGCTTCGCTGCGGCCGCGACGGCTCCGTCGTTGTTGAACCCCATGCGGTTGATGACCGCGCGATCGGCCACGAGGCGGAACAGACGCGGCTTCGGGTTGCCCGGCTGGGCGAGCGCCGTGACCGTCCCCACCTCGACGTGCCCGAAGCCGAGCGCACCGAGCCCGCGGACCAGGGTGACGTTCTTGTCGAACCCCGCCGCCACGCCGAACGGCGAGTCGAAGTGAAGTCCGAGCGCATCGACCCCCTGGTCGGGCGCCGGCGCGGTCACACGACGGACGACGGATGCCACGGGCTCGACGCCCGCGACACGGATGACGAGCGCAGCGAGGTGATGGGCGAACTCGGGGTCGAGACGCGTGAGGACCGTGCGGAAGAGAAGGGGATACATCCCCGCCAGGCTACTGGACGTCGTCCGTGGTACTGCTCGCAGACACCTGACGGTGGGCGTGGTCGGCGCGCAGCTGCGCGATCGCGGCATCGAAGTCCTCGAGAGACTCGAACGCCTGGTAGACGCTCGCGAACCGGAGGTAGGCGACCTCGTCGAGCTCGCGGAGTGGACCGAGGATCGACAGGCCAATCTCGTTCGCGTCGATCTGCGACGATCCGGTCTGCCGAATGGCCTCCTCGACCTGCTGCGCGAGCACGGCGAGGTCGGCGTCGGTGACGGGTCGTCCCTGGCACGCCTTGCGCACGCCCGACATCACCTTTTCGCGGCTGAACGGCTCGACGACCCCCGAGCGCTTGATGACGTTGAGGCTCGCGGTCTCGACGGTCGAGAAGCGCCCGCCGCACTTCGGGCACTGCCGACGACGGCGGATGCTGAGACCGTCGTCGCTCGTGCGCGAGTCGATGACGCGGGAATCGGGGTTCCGACAGAAAGGACAGTGCATGCTCTCGCCGATCTATGCGGGGAAACGGGCCGTGACGGCCTCGCCGTGCGCGGGCAGAGCCTCGGCCTCCGCGAGGGTGACGATCGCGTCGTGCACCGAGCGGAGGGCTTCGCGGTCGTACTCGATCACCTGCTGCGGGCGGAGGAACGTCGCGGCCGACAGCCCCGCGCCGTAGCGCGACTGGCCACCCGTCGGAAGCACGTGGTTGCTTCCCGCCAGGTAGTCACCCAGGCTGACCGGGGTGTAGGGGCCGACGAACACCGCACCGGCGTTGACGAAGTCCTGCGGCCGGGGATCGGCGAGGTGGAGTTCGAGGTGCTCCGGGGCATACGCGTTGCTGAAGGCGGTCGCCTGCGCGAGGTCGTCGACGAGCACGACCGCGGACTGCGGCCCCTCGAACGCGGCGGCGACGCGCTCGCTGTGCCGGGTCGCGGCGACGCGCTCGGGAAGGGCCGCGCGGACGGCGTCGGCGAGAGCGGTCGAGTCGGTGACCAGCACGGCCGAGGCCTGCTCGTCGTGCTCGGCCTGGCTCACGAGGTCGGCCGCCACGAGCACGGCGTCCGCGCCGGAGTCGGCGACCACCAGGATCTCGGTCGCGCCGGCCTCGGAGTCGGTGCCCACGCGTCCGGCGACGGCGCGCTTGGCCGAGGCGACGAAGTTGTTCCCGGGACCGGTGACGACGTCGACCGGGTCGAGGCCGAGGCTGGCCACACCGGAGGCGAAGGCGCCGATCGCTCCGGCACCACCCATCGCGTAGACCTCGGTGACGCCGAGCAGACGGGCCGCCGCGAGGATCACGGGGTGCACACGGCCCCCGAACTCGCGCTGCGGCGGGGAGGCCAGAGCGATCTCTCGGACGCCCGCCACCTGGGCCGGGACGGTGTTCATCACGACGCTCGAGGGGTAGACCGCCTTGCCGCCCGGGACGTACAGCCCGACGCGGCGCACGGGCTGCCAGCGCTGGGTGACGCGTGCCCCGGGGCCGAGCTCGGTGACCACGGGGGCAGGGACCTGAGCGGCCGAGGCCGCGCGCACGCGCGTGATCGCCTCTTCGAGGGCCGCGCGCACGCCCGGATCGAGGGAGCCGAGCGCTTCGTCGAGGTGCGAGGCGGGGACGGCGATCGCGTGGTCGGTCACGTGGTCGAACTGCGCCGCCTGCTCGCGCAGGGCCTCCTCACCGCGCACGGCGACGTCGTCGACGATGCGGGCCGCGATGACGAGAGCTTCGTCACGCGCGCTGTCGGCGCGCGGAACGACCGCGAGGAGCTCGGCGGGCGAGAGCACACGGCCACGGAGATCGATGGTACGGAGCATGAGACCAGGCTACCGGCCGCCCGGGAGCCCCCTTCCGCGGGAAGGGGCGCTCCCAGACTGTCGTCAGGCTTCAGCCGCGGGTGATGCCGGACACGTCGTGCAGGTAGCCGATCCGGCCGTCGTCGTGGCGGATCACGAACGTCTCGCCGCGATCCTCGATCACGAGTGCCCACGCGGACGGTCCGATGCGGAAGATCGGCGTGCCGTAATCGTCCACGACCTCGCGATCGACGGGCGCGAGGGCCCAGAAAGCCTGCGTCGCCGGGTGCGCGGATTCGGCGGGCGAGTGGTGGATACCGGTGATCACATCGGTCGGGTGATCGTCGGACGGGTTCGCGTGATCCGGAGCGACCGCGGCATCCTCTCCCTCGTGGGAGTGGTCCACGGCCGGCAGGACCGAGGTGGGCGGATCGTTCGGCGCCGGGCGGGGCCCTTCAGTCGATCGCACGTAATCGCCGGGGCTGGCAGCGGCCTCCACGTGCGGGGCCGACGCGGCGTCGGTCGCCCGACGAACGGTCGAACGGCGAGCCGGGCGCGCCGTGGCCGGGCGCGGGACGACGGGACGAACGGGGCGCGCGTTGCGGTGCGCGGGCACCTCCTCGCGATCGGCGAAGTCACCGGCGAAGGGAGGAAGGAACGGAGCGGCGACGGTCAGCACGACACCGGCGAGCATCAGCACGGCCTCGACCCACACGACCCAGGAACGAACCCAGCCGCCGGTGTCGATCGCGATCGACACCGTCTCCCAGAGCCACGCCACCCACACGAACGCCGCCACGGAGAAGGCGACGGACGCGAACTGGTCGATCCCGAGGGAGCCGACACGGCGGATCCCCTGCGGCGACAACCGACGGAGGACGAGCAGTCCGACGGCGATCGTCGGCAACGCGACCGCGGGAATCCACCAGAGTCCCGAGAGCCAGACGTTGCTGCCTCCGACGAGCAGTCGAGCGGCTCCGGTGACGTTGTTGTCGGGGAAGAACGACACGAGGAACGCGACGGCCCAGATCCCCAGGAGCGAGACCTCGCGGACCGAGAAAGGGCCCACCGCGTACGACACCGCACCGCGTGCGACGGAGGACGTGGACGGAAGTGACACGTTGTGCGTGTTGACGTGCGAACGCGCCGACACCTGTCCGGAGGCATCGCCGTGGCCGGTGTCGCGGCGGCCGGTGTCGTCGCCCAGGTCGGCGTCCTCGTCGCCGACGTCACGCGACTCCGCGCGCTCGTTCACGTCGGGGACGTCCCCGGCGGGCCCATCGGATACGGGCGTGTCGGTCTCGCCCTCGTCGACGGCGGAGGAGGGGGATGCCATGGACGAGCGCGCGAGGCGCGGACCGGACACCTCAGGGGCACCGGCCGATTGCGGTTCGTCGCCCGAGGGGCCCATGTGCGCGACGGATTCGTCAGTGCGGTCGGTCACGATCTTCCTTTCCGAGGGCACGAGAGTGCCCCGTACGGTTTTCGAGCGTGTCGCGCCGGTGCCTCTCGGACACCGGTGCGCGACCTCGCGCGTGTCAGCCCAGGCAGTTCGGCCCGAGCAGTCCCTTCAACTCACCGAAGAGATCGGCGGTCACGCGAACGGGCAAAGGCACCTCGAAGACCTTCGCCGTCCCACCTTTGTGAAGCTTGAGAAGCACCTCGGTATCGCCCGCATGCCGCTGCAGCGTCTGTGCGAGCTCCCCAATCAGGGCTTCGTTGGCGCGCTGCTCCGGGACGACGAGCGTCAGGCCGCTCGCCGCGTCCATCCCCTCGAGGTCGGGGGCGAAGGCGGACTGCGCGTGCAGGTTCAGCCCGTCGTCGCGGCGGGACACGCGGCCGCGCACGACGAGGATCGAGTCACCCTGCAGGATCGGAGCGAACTCGGCGTAGGTCTTGCCCATGAACATCACGGTGACCTCGCCGTTGAAATCTTCGACGGTCACCATGCCGTAGGGATTTCCGCTCTGCTTGGCCACGCGGTGTTGCACGCTGGTCAACAGACCCGCGACCGTCACCTGATCGCCATCTTGCACGTCCTCCGACGAGAGCAGGTCGTGGATCGAGGTCGACGCGTGCTTCGCAAGCGGGACCTCGAGGCCCGCCAGAGGATGGTCCGAGACGTAGAGCCCCAGCATCTCGCGCTCGAACGCGAGCTTGTCCTTCTTCGTCCACTCGGGGCGTTCCGGCACCTTCGACACCTGCTGCGGCTCGTCCCACAGCGAGTCGAAGTCGAAACCCACCTCGCCGTTGGCTTCGCGCCTCTTGTCTCCGACCGCGCCCTCGCACGCGTCCTCGTGGATCTCGAGCAGCGCTCGACGCGTCGAACCGAGGGTGTCGAAGGCTCCGGCCTTGATCAGCGACTCGACCGTGCGCTTGTTGGCCACGTGCATCGGCACCTTGGCCAGGAAGTCGTGGAACGAGGTGTACTTCGCCTCCTGTCGAGCGGCGACGATCCCGTCGACGACGTTGGCACCGACGTTGCGCACCGCTCCGAGGCCGAAGCGGATGTCTTCGCCGACGGCGGCGAAGAAGCGGATCGACTCGTTGACGTCGGGGGGCAGCACCTTGATGCCCATGCGGCGGCACTCGTTGAGGTAGACGGCCATCTTGTCTTTGGAGTCGCCGACGCTCGTCAGCAGCGCGGCCATGTACTCGGCCGGATAGTGCGCCTTGAGGTACGCCGTCCAATACGACACCAGCCCGTAGGCAGCCGTGTGCGCCTTGTTGAACGCGTAGTCGGCGAACGACTCGAGCACTTTCCACAGCGTCTGCTGCGCGACCTCGCCGTAGCCGCGCTCGGTCATTCCGCCGAAGAAGATCTCTTTCTGCTTGTCGAGCTCGCTCTTCTTCTTCTTGCCCATCGCACGGCGCAGCAGGTCGGCCTGACCGAGCGTGTACCCGGCGACGCGCTGGGCGACGGCCATCACCTGCTCCTGGTAGACGATCAGGCCGTAGGTGGTATCGAGGATGTCGGCCAGCGGCTCCTCGAGCTCGGGATGGATGGGCTCGATCTCCTGCTGCTTGTTCTTTCGCAGCGCGTAGTTGATGTGCGAGTTCACGCCCATGGGACCGGGGCGGTACAGAGCGAGCACCGCCGAGATGTCCTCGAAGTTGTCGGGCCGCATCAGGCGCAGCAGCGACCTCATCGGGCCGCCGTCGAGCTGGAAGACGCCCAGCGTGTCGCCGCGGGCGAGGAGCTCGTAGGATGCCGCGTCGTCGAGAGCGAGGTCTTCGAGCACGAGCGGATGGCCCCGGTTCGCCTCGATGTTGTCGAGGGCGTCGTTGATGATCGTGAGGTTGCGCAGCCCCAGGAAGTCCATCTTGATCAGACCGAGCGACTCGCACGCGGGGTAGTCGAACTGCGTGACGATCTGGCCGTCCTGCTCGCGGCGCATGATCGGGATGATGTCGATGAGCGGCTCGCTCGACATGATCACGCCGGCCGCGTGCACGCCCCACTGACGCTTGAGGTTCTCGAGCCCGAGGGCCGTGTCGAACACGGTCTTGGCCTCGGCGTCGGTCTCGATGAGCGTGCGGAACTCGCTCGCCTCTTTGTAGCGCGGGTGCTCGGGGTTGAACATGCCGTCGAGCGGCATGTCTTTGCCCATCACGGCGGGGGGCATGGCCTTCGTGAGCTTGTCGCCCATGCTGAAGGGGAAACCGAGAACGCGCCCGGCGTCCTTCAGCGCCTGCTTGGCCTTGATCGTGCCGTACGTGACGATCTGCGCGACCCGCTCGTCGCCGTACTTCTCGGTCACGTACTGGATGACCTCGCCACGGCGACGGTCGTCGAAGTCGACGTCGAAGTCGGGCATGGAGACGCGGTCGGGGTTGAGGAACCGCTCGAAGATGAGGCCGTGCTGCAGCGGATCGAGGTCGGTGATCTTCATCGCGTACGCGACCATCGAGCCGGCTCCCGAACCGCGACCGGGACCGACGCGGATGCCGTTGTTCTTGGCCCAGTTGATGAAGTCGGCGACGACGAGGAAGTACCCGGGGAACCCCATCTGCAGGATGACGTCGGTCTCGTACTCGGCCTGCTTGCGCACCGCGTCGGGAATACCGCCCGGGTAGCGGTCTTGCAGGCCGTTCTCGACCTCTTTGATCATCCAGCTGCCCTCGGTCTCACCCGGCGGCACGGGGAAGCGCGGCATGTAGTTGGCCGAGGTGTCGAACTCGACGTCGCACCGCTCCGCGATGAGGAGCGTGCTGTCGCACGCCTCGGGGTGGTCACGGAAGACCTGGCGCATCTCGGCGGGCGACTTGACGTAGTAGCCGTCGCCGTCGAACTTGAAACGCTTGGGGTCGTCGAGCGTCGACCCCGACTGCACGCAGAGGAGAGCGGCATGGCTCGTCGCGTCGTGCTGGTGCGTGTAGTGGAGGTCGTTGGTACCGACCAGGGGGATGCCGAGGTCTTTCGAGATCTTCAGCAGGTCGCCCATGACCCGGCGCTCGATCGACAACCCGTGGTCCATGATCTCGGCGAAGTAGTTGTCTTTGCCGAAGATGTCTTGGAACTCTGCCGCCGCGGCACGGGCCGCCTCGTACTGCCCCAGGCGGAGACGCGTCTGCACCTCGCCGGACGGACACCCGGTCGTCGCGATCAGTCCCTTGCTGTAGGTCTGCAGCAGCTCGCGGTCCATGCGCGGCTTGAAGTAGTAGCCCTCCATGCTCGCCTTGGAAGAGAGCCGGAAGAGATTGTGCATGCCCTCGGTCGTCTCGGACAGGAGGGTCATGTGCGTATAGGCGCCCGAACCCGAGACGTCGTCGCTCTGCTGCTCGGGCGTGCCCCAGCGCACACGCGTCTTGTCGGAGCGGTGTGTTCCCGGCGTGACGTAGGCCTCGATACCGATGATCGGCTTGATGCCCGCGTCTTTCGCGGTCTTGTAGAACTCGAACGCGGCGAAGGTGTTGCCGTGGTCGGTGACGGCGATCGCGGGCATGCCCTGTTTGACGGCCTCCTGCACCATCGGACCGATGCGCGCGGCTCCGTCGAGCATCGAATACTCGCTGTGCACGTGAAGGTGAACGAAGGAGTCTGCTGCCACGTGACGAGTCTACGTTCGGCCTCCGACATCGCGTCCGGAAGTTCAGAGCGGACCCTCAGGTGCCACCCGCGCGTCGCGGACGGGACGCTCACGCCCATGCTCACGGCCGAGGTCGAATCGACTCGGCTACGGTGGGCGCGTGCCCACGCCAGACTTCGTCCTCGAACTCCGCCGCCTCGTCGGCACCCGCCCCTTGCCGCTGGTCGGCGTGACCGCCGTGGTCGTGCGCGACGACGTCGTCCTGCTCGGACGGCGCAGTGACAACGGCCGCCTGACCCCGATCACCGGGATCGTCGACCCCGGAGAAGAGCCCGCGGATGCCGCTGTCCGCGAGGCCGCGGAGGAAGCCGGTGTTCGTATTCGCGCCGACCGACTCGCCTGGGTGCATCAGATACCCCGCGTGACGTACGCCAACGGCGACCAGAGCGACTACCTCGATCTCGTCTTCGCCTGCACGTGGCTGTCGGGTGAGCCCGAGCCCGTCGACGGCGAGATGACCGAGGTCGGATGGCATCCGATCGCCGGCCTCGACGAGCTTCTGGATGACGAGATGCACGCTCGCGTCCGCGCGGGACTCACCGACGGGCCGGCGCGATTCGAGCAGAACGCCTCGCCCGCGTGACCGGAGTCAGAATCCGTCGCGAAGGATCTCGAGCGCGTGCGCGAGGTCGGCGGGGTACGCCGACTCGAAGCTGACCCACTCCCCCGTCGCGGGGTGGGTGAAGGCGAGCCGGTGGGCGTGCAGCCACTGACGCTCGAGTCCCAGACGGGCGGAGAGCGTGGGATCGGCGCCGTACAGGGGGTCGCCGACACAGGGATGCCGATGAGCCGCCATGTGCACACGGATCTGATGCGTGCGCCCGGTCTCGAGGTGGATCTCGAGGAGCGACGCGCGAGGGAACGCCTCGAGCGTCTCGTAGTGGGTCACCGAGTCTTTCCCGTCGGGAACGACCGCGAACTTCCACGAGTGGTGCGGATGACGCCCGATAGGCGCGTCGATGGTTCCCGACAGCGGGTCGGGGTGCCCCTGAACGACCGCGTGATAGATCTTGTCGACCTCGCGCTCCTTGAACGCGCTCTTCAAGAGCGTGTAGGCGCGTTCGGTCTTGGCCACGACCATCAGACCGCTCGTCCCGGCGTCGAGCCGGTGGACCACGCCGCGGCGCTCGGCCGGCCCGCTCGTGGCGATACGGAACCCCGCCGCGGCGAGGGCTCCGAGCACGGTCGGCCCCTCCCACCCGACGGAGGGATGAGCCGCCACGCCCGCGGGCTTGTCGACGACGACGATGTCATCGTCGTCCCAGACGATGCCGAGGTCGGCGACTTCGACGGGCACGATTTCGGGCTCGCGCTTCGGTTCCCACTCGACGCTCAACCACCCGCCGCCACGGAGCCGGTCGGAGCGAGCGACGGAGCGCCCGTCGATGCTCACCCCGCCCGCGTCGGCGATCTCGGCAGCAAAAGTCCGCGAGAAGCCGAGCATCTTGGCCAGCGCCTGGTCGACGCGCGTTCCATCGAGCCCGTCGGGAACGGGGAGGTGTCGCGACTCCATGTCAGCGAGAACCGGGGTCGGTCGCGGCGTCGACGCTGTCGTCGGGCGCGGCGGTATCGGCCGCGCGGGATGCCCGCGTCTCGCGCGTTCCGTCGAGACGGAGGCCGAAGAGCACCAGCAGCGCGACGGAGACCATCATCGAGACGATGAACACATCGGCGACGTTGTAGATCGCCGGCATCATCCACGGGGTCGAGATGAAGTCGACGACGTGACCGACGGGGAAGCCGGGTTCGCGGAAGAGCCGGTCGCTCAGGTTGCCCAGCACGCCGCCGAGCAGGAGACCCAGCACGACCGCCCACAGCCGCGAACGGACCCGCGTGACCGCGAGGAAGAGGATGACGCACGCCACGACCGCCAGGGCGATCGTGAAGATCCACGTGACGCCCTCGCCGAGCGAGAAAGCCGCCCCGGGGTTTCGCACGAGGTACAGCTGGAGCGCCTCGCCGATGACGGGGACAACGCGCTCGGGAGGGAGGTTCTCGATGGCGATCATCTTCGCCAACTGGTCGGCGGCCAGCACCACCACCGCGAGGATCGCGATGAGGATGCTGGCCGCCGCCGAACGCAGGGGAGGTCGACTGCGCAAAGAGTCGGCCTACAGACCGATCGCCGACACGGGCGTCGAGCCCGAGGACGACGCGGTGGTGTCGAGGTCGCGGAGCTGACCCTCGATGTAGGAGCGGAGCTGCGAGCGGTAGTCGCGCTCGAAATTGCGCAGCTCGGTGATGCGACCCTCGAGGGTGACGCGCTCCTTCTCGAGACGGGCGCGCTCTTCGCGGCCCTTCTGCTCGGCCTCGGCGACGATGGACGCCGCCTGCGCCTGTGCCTCGCTGATGAGCTGGTCGCGCTGGGCCTTACCCTCGGCGACGTGCTCGTCGTGCAGGCGCTGAGCCAGCTCGATGATGCCGGCGCTCTGCGCGGCGGGAGCCGCGTCGGCCTCGACCGCGGGGGCCTCAGGAGCCGCTGCGGGCGCCTCGGCAACGACCGGCTCTTCGACCTTGGGCGCCTCGGCCGCGGGTGCCGCGGCCACCGGGGCCGCCTCGCCGGACTCGAACGCGGCGAGCTTCGCCTTCAGCTCTTCGTTCTCGGCGATCGTCTTGCGCCACTCGACGACGATCTCGTCGAGGAAGTCGTCGACCTCATCGGGGTCGAAGCCCTCCTTGAATCGCACGTGCTGGAACTGCTTGGTGACGACGTCATCGGGGGTCAGTGCCATGGTGTTTCCTCTTTCGAGAGCTCTGAGTTGGAACTGTTGGGGGTGTCGCACCGGGGCGTACCGCTTCGGAACAGCATAGCCGCCGCCCTCGACCGGTGTCGAAGGCGGCGGCGATCGAGGTCACAAGGCCGAGAGGGACCGCGTGACGCTCAGCAGTAGAAAGCACAGGAACATGGTGATCGCGAATCCGAAATCGAACGCGATCCCCCCGATGCGCAGGGGCGGGATGAAGCGACGGATCAGTCTGATCGGAGGATCGGTCACCGTGTACACGATCTCGGCGATCACGAGAACGGCGCCGCGAGGGCGCCACTCCCGGTTGAACATCGGGATGTACTCGAGCACGAGGCGCGCGAGCAGCAGCACGATGTAGATGAAGAGGAGCGCACTGAGAATCGAGCCGACCAGGCTCAGGACGGCCACGATCGCTTACTGAGGCGCGAAGGGCGCGACCTCGGGGTCGGCCTGCGCGATCGCCCCGTCTCCGGAGACGGCGATGTTCTCGGGCGAGAGCAGGAAGACCTTGCTCGTGACCCGTTCGATGCGTCCGTAGAGACCGAGCGACAGACCGCTCGCGAAGTCGATCAGACGGCGCGCGTCGGCGTCGCTCATCTGCGACAGGTTGATGATGACCGGGATCCCCTCGCGGAAGTTCTCGGCGATCGTCTGCGCGTCGCGGTACTGCTTGGGGTGCACCGTCAGGATCTCACTGACCGGACCGGCAGCGGGCTGGCGCACCACGGCGGGCCGATGCAGGGGGGTCACGGGAGCAGCCTTCTCGATCGGCGCGGTCTGCTGCGGCTGCTGCTTGCGCGCGGCCGGCTGCGGCGCAGGCTCGTCATAGGTCTCCTCCTCGTCGGCGAGTCCCAGGTAAACCATCGTCTTCTTGAGCGGGTTCGACATCGCATCCTCCGTTCGCTCGTCTGTGTCGAGGCTATCCGCGCACGGGCCTCGGACCCGTGATTGCGGACCCGATCCGCAGGTGTGTCGCGCCCATTGCGATCGCTTCGGGGAAGTCGCCGGTCATCCCCGCCGAGATCCACGTCGCTTCCGGGACGACCGTGCGCACGACGTCCGCGCTCCGACGAAGACGCTCGAAGGCGTGAGCGGGGTCCTCGTCGAGCGGGGCCACCGCCATCACACCCCGGACGCGCAGCGACGCCAGTCCCGCGACGTGGGCGGCAAGGGCCTCCACCTCAGCCGGAGCGACTCCCCCGCGCCCGGTGTCGTCCGTCAGGTTCACCTGCAGCAGCACGTCGAGCGGATCACCCGAGCCCACGGCATCCAGGGCATCGGCGATACGCGAACGATCGACGGAGTGGACCACGTCGGCCGCGGCGCGGACGGCCCGCGCCTTGTTCGTCTGGGCCTGCCCGATGAAGTGCCAGCGGAGGTCGGGAAGGCTCGCCAGCTCATCGCGTTTGGCCGTCAGCTCCTGCTGTCGATTCTCGCCGACGTCGCGGACGCCCAGCGCGTGCAGGTCGCGAACGAGGGAGGCCGGGTGGAATTTCGTCACGACGATGCGCGTGATGCCGGCGAGATCGCGGCCCGCCGCGCGGGCGGCATCCGCGATGCGGGCATCGACGTCGGCGAGGCGATCGGCGAGGGCGCTGGACATGGGTCTCCTTCACGACGCAGCGGGCCCGGCGAAGACCGGACCCGCTGCACTGCTCACTCGTGCTTACTTGAGGAAGTCCGGCACGTCGAGGTCGTCGTCGGCGAATCCACCGTCGTACGACGACTCGGGGACGTGGGCCGCGACGGGCGCGGGCTCGGGCTTGCGCTCGGGGGCGCGCTCGGTCGAAGCCTTCTGCTCCTCGGCCGCGTGCAGGTCGCGCGCCACGTCGTCGGCGGGGATGACGGGGACGACGGGTGCCGAGACGGAGCGCTGGGCGCCCACCGCGTCGATGCGCAGCGACGGTTCTCCCCCGTCGAAGCCGGCGGCGATGACCGTGACGCGGACCTCGTCGCCGAGCGTGTCGTCGATGACCGTACCGAAGATGATGTTCGCCTCGGGGTGCGCCGCTTCCTTGACGAGCTGCGCGGCGTCGTTGATCTCGAAGATGCCGAGGTTCGATCCGCCCTGGATCGACAGCAGGACGCCGTGCGCCCCTTCGATCGACGCCTCGAGCAGCGGCGATTCGACGGCGAGCTCGGCGGCCTTGATGGCGCGATCCGCCCCCCGCGCCGAGCCGATGCCCATGAGGGCCGACCCCGCTCCCTGCATGACGCTCTTGACGTCGGCGAAGTCGAGGTTGATCAGACCCGGGGTCGTGATGAGGTCGGTGATGCCCTGGACACCGGCGAGCAGTACCTGGTCGGCCGTGGCGAAGGCCTCGATCATCGAGATGCCGCGGTCGCTGATCTCGAGGAGACGGTCGTTGGGGACGACGATGAGGGTGTCGACCTCTTCCTTCAGGCGCTGGACACCACCCTCCGCCTGGCTCTGGCGGCGACGGCCCTCGAACGAGAAGGGCTTGGTCACGACACCGATGGTGAGGGCGCCGATCGACTTGGCGATCTTGGCGACGACGGGAGCGCCACCGGTTCCGGTGCCACCACCCTCGCCCGCCGTGACGAAGACCATGTCGGCACCGCGGAGCGCCTCCTCGATCTCTTCGGCGTGGTCCTCGGCGGCGCGACGGCCCACCTCGGGATCCGCACCCGCGCCCAGGCCGCGCGTCAGCTCGCGGCCGACGTCGAGCTTGACGTCGGCGTCGCTCATGAGCAGCGCCTGCGCGTCGGTGTTGATCGCGATGAACTCCACGCCGCGCAGGCCGAGCTCGATCATGCGGTTGACGGCGTTGACGCCGCCCCCGCCCACACCGACGACCTTGATCACGGCGAGGTAGTTCTGGTTGTGGCTCATGCCGGCCTCCGTTTGTCCCCGAACCCGAAACTCTAAACCTCATGTTGAGGGTTAAAGAATTGCCCGGTATGCAATTCCTTGACTTGAAAGTAGGCGGCGTTGTGGTCGCCGCCCGGTCGACACGCGGCGTGTCCGAGGATCGCTCCCGAGATCAGCGGATGACGCCGGCCTCGGGCGAGGTCACGTCGTACTCGCGGGTGCTGTCGGGCGGGCTCTTCTGCATCAGCAGGTCGAGAACACGGGCCTTCTCGGGCGAGCGGTCGGCGCTCCCCCACATCACGCGGGTGCCGGTCGCACCGAGGGTGAGGGTCACGTCGTCCGGTGTCGTCGCGGACACCGCGGTGACCTGCGAACGGATGCCGTCGGGCAGCGCGCGCATGACGCGTCCGGCCGCGCGGAACGGCTCGGACGACGTGCCGGCCGGAATGTCGAGCACCGGCTGCCCCGCGGGTGCCTGGGGGGTCGTGGAGAGGACGACGCCCGCCGCGTCGACCACCGTGAAGCCGGCCGCGGTCTGCACGACGCCGATGGGCGTGCGCTCCACGATGCGGACGACGAGGTCGTGCGGGGGCTGCGCCTCGAGCGTGTACGACTCCACCAGCGGGAAGCGCACCAGGGCGGCCTTGATCTTGCTGTCGTCGATGAGGGCGAGCGGAGTGCCGACCTGATCGCTGAGCGCCTCGGTGACCGCGGCCGCGTCGAGCTGCGACGTTCCCACCACGTCCACGCGCTCGAGGGCGAACAACGGGCTGTAGGCGGCCCCCACGGTGGCCACGACCATCACCGCGACGGAGACGCCGACCCCGATCCAGATCCGTCGACGACGACGCTGACGCACCGTGAACCGGCGGACCTCGGCGCGCAGCGCGCGGCGCCGTGCGCGCGAGGCGCGCCAGACGTCGCGGAGGCCGGTCCCGGTCTCCTCCGCCGGGGGCGCGGCATCCGGGATCTTCTCGTCACCTCGCCCGGTCGGGGCGATCAGCGGGACGACGGGCGCGGTCGCCCCGTCCGCGTCGGGCAGGGGCGGCTCGACGCGCGCCGTGGGCACCTCGGCCGGGCGGGCGCGCCGCTCCGGCGGCGAGGGCAGGGGCGAGGGCCGCTCCACGCTCAGACCGCCGCGGCCTCGGTGCGCGAGAGCGCCTCGAGCACCTGCGGGATGATCTGGTACACGTTCCCGCAGCCCAGGGTGATGACGTAATCTCCGGGCCGGGCGATGCGGGCCGTGTAGTCGGCGGCCGCCTGCCAGTCGGGGACGTAGTGCACGTGCTCGGGATCGGCGAACGCCCCGCTGACGAGCTCGCCGGTGACTCCGGGCACCGGATCCTCACGCGCGCCGTAGACGTCGAGCATGACCGTGTGGTCGGCGTGGGTCTCGAGGACCTCCGCGAATTCGCGGTACATCTCCTGCGTGCGCGAATACGTGTGCGGCTGCTGGATCGCGATGATGCGTCCCTCACCGACGACCGTACGTGCGGCCGAGAGAGCTGCGGCGACCTCCGTGGGGTGGTGCGCGTAGTCGTCGTACACGCTGACGCCCTGCGCGACGCCGTGCAGCTCGAAGCGTCGGACCGTCCCGCCGAAGCCCTCGACCGCGCGGGCGGCATCGGCGAGCGAGTGCCCGAGCACGCGCAGGACCGCGACGGCACCGGCCGCGTTGACGGCGTTGTGCGCCCCCGGGACCCGCAGCTGCACGTCGACGCTCTCGCCGTCGGCGGTCAGCGTGAAGGCGACGGGACCGTCGGTCCGGATGCCGCTCAGCCGGACGTCGGCGGCCGAGTCCTCGCCGAAGGTCACGACGTTCGCGTGCGTGATGCGCTCCCGCACGGCGCGGGCGCCCGCGTCGTCGGAGGAGATCACGACGGCTTCGCTCGCGGCATCCGCGAATCGGGCGAACGCGGCGTCGAACGCGTCGCGCGAGCCGTAGTGGTCGAGGTGATCGGGGTCGACGTTCGTGATGAGTGCGACGGCGGTGTCGTAGAGCTCGAAGGTGCCGTCGGACTCGTCCGCCTCGATGACGACGAGGTCGTCGGAGCCCGTGCCGCTCGAGGCACCGAGGTCGGCGATCACGCCGCCGTTGACGAAGGTGGGGTCGACCTCGAGCGCGCGCAGCGCCGTGACGATCATGCCGGTCGAGGTCGTCTTGCCGTGCGCGCCGGCGACCGAGACGAGGCGGCGGCCGCCGATGAGCCAGTGCAGCGCCTGCGAGCGGTGGATGACGTGCAGCCCGCGCTCCTTGGCGGTGACGAACTCGGGGTTCTCGGGCCAGATGGCACCCGTGTGCACGACCGTGTCGGCGTCTCCCAGGTGCGCGGCATCGTGACCGACGTACACGGTCGCGCCGCGAGCGGCGAGATCCCGCAGCGCGGCGCTGTCGGCGCGGTCGGAACCGGAGACCCGGATGCCGCGGTCGAGGAACATGCGGGCGAGCCCGGACATGCCCGAACCGCCGACGCCGATGAAGTGCGCGGAGGTGATGGTCTCGGGGATGGGGAGGCTCAGGTCGGGTCTGATCATGGCGTCTGCGAGTTTACGTCGCGGATCCTGCGTGCGAGCCCCGGCGCGCCCGTCAGCGCCTCAGGGCCTCGTCGATCATCGCGATGACGTTCTCGGTGCCGGCGCGAGTACCGGCGCGGGCGGCTGCGATGCGCATGGCGTCGCGTGCCGCGTCGTCGCGCAGCAGCGGCACGATCTCGGAACGGATGCGATCGGGGGTGAACTCGACGTCGGGGATCAGGCGAGCCGCCCCCGCACGCACGGCTGCGGCGGCGTTCAAGCTCTGCTCGCCGTTGCCCACGGCGTACGGCACGTACACCGCCGGAATGCCCAGCGCGCTGATCTCGCTGACGGTCGCGGCACCCGAGCGCGAGACGATGAAGTCCGCGAGGGCGAAGGCCAGGTCCATCCGATCGACGTAGCGGACGACCGCGTACCCCGCGGCACCGGGGTCGGGCAGGTCGGAGTTCTGCCCCGTCACGTGCAGGAGCTGCCAGCCCGCGTCGAGCACGTCGCGCCAGGCTCCGCCGAACGCCGTGTTCAGGCGCAGCGCCCCGAGCGAGCCGCCGAAGACGAGGAGCGTGGGGCGGGTGGCATCCAGATCGAAATGACGAGCCGCCTCGTCGCGGAGAGCGTGAGCGTCGAGGTCGACGATCTCGCGCCGCAACGGCATACCGACGACCCGCGAACCGCGCAGGGGCGTGCCCTCGAACGCCACCCCCACCCCGGAGGCGCCGCGGGCGCCCAGGACGTTCGCGAGCCCCGGCTTGGCGTTGGCCTCGTGGACGACGAAGGGAACACGCTCACGGCGCGCCGCCACGTACGCGGGGGCGGCGGCGTATCCCCCGAAGCCCACGACCACGTCGACCCGGCGCTCGCGGATCATCCGCCGGACCTCGGCGACGGCACGGAGGAACCGACCGGGAAAGCGCGCCGCGGCGGCGTTCGGACGCCGAGGGAAGGGAACCTTGTCGACGAACAGGAGCTCGTAGCCGCGCAACGGCACGAGACGAGCCTCGAGGCCCTCGCGCGTCCCGAGGACGAGGACCTCGTCGGAGGCGTCGCGAGCGCGCAGACCGTCCGCGACGGCGAGCAGGGGGTTCACGTGCCCGGCGGTGCCGCCGCCGGCCAGAAGAGTGGTCGTCACTCGTTCGAGCCTAAACGTCAGCGGCGTCGGGCTGCGCGCGCGGTGGCCGCGGGCGTCTCGGAGCGGCGGTCGGGCAACGTCCGCGCGCACGACAGCAGGACACCGCACGCTATGAGCACCGACAGAAGCGACGTGCCGCCCTGCGACATGAACGGCAGCGGGACGCCGAGCACCGGGAAGATGCGCAGGACGACGCCGATGTTCACGAGCGCCTGCCCGACGATCCAGAGGGTGATCGCGCCGGCGACGATCCGCACGAAGGTGTCATCGGTGCGACGGATGATGTGGAACGCACCGACCGCGAACAGCGCGAACAGCAGCAGGACCACGAGGCATCCGATCAAACCGAGCTCTTCACCGATGATCGCGAAGATGTAGTCGTTCGCGGCCGCCGGCAGCCAGTCGTACTTCTCTTTCGAGTTGCCGAGACCGAGCCCCAAGAGCCCTCCGCTCGCGAGACCCCAGACCCCGTGCAGGGACTGGTAGCAGGAGGTGTAGTAGCAGGAGGCGTCGTCGGGATTGAACAGGCTCGTGATACGCGCCATGCGGTTCTCGCTGCCGACCGCCGAGGCGAGGACCACCCCCACCGACAGCACCGCGGGAACGATGAACATGCGGAGCTTGATCCCGGCGAAGAACAGGGCGCCGAGCACCACGAGGACGAGGATCATCACCGTGCCGAGGTCTTTTCCCCCCAGCACGGTCCCGATGACGAGGACGGCCACCGGCACGACGGGGATGAACACGTGCTTCCACGCGGTCAGCAGACGGCGTTTGCGGTAGAGCACCGCGCCCATCCACAGGGCGAGCGCGAGCTTCAGGAACTCGGCGGGCTGGAACTGGAACCCGGCGATCTGCACCCAGTTGCGGTTTCCGTACGACTCGATGCCGAGGCCGGGCACGTAGACGAGGAGCTGGAACAGCGTCGCGAAGATCAGGACCGGCCAGGCGATCTTCTTCCAGAACGCCATCGGTGCGCGGCTCAGGGCGAACATCAGCGGGATGCCGACCACGGCGAAGACGCCCTGTTTCAGGACGTGATCGAAGGGGTTCTGTCCGCCGTCGAGAGCCGAGGTCGCCGACAGCACCATCACGAGCCCGAAACCCGTGAGCAGGAGGGCAGCCGAGGTGATCAGCAGGAACTCGGTCGAGACCGGGCGGAAAGCTCGGCCCAGGGAGACCCGTGCGGCGAGGCCGGGGGTGGAGGGCTCGTCGGGTGTCTGCCGGGGCGGCGGGGCCGTCGTGGTCACTCGCATCCCCCTCAGAGCTGTCGGGTCGTTCCGTCTTCGTTCGCGAGCCATGCCCGCACCGCGTCGGCGAATCGCTCACCGCGGTCGGAGTACGACGCGAACTGATCGAAGGACGCCGCCGCCGGGGCGAGGAGCACGGTGTCCCCGTCCTGGGCGACGCCCGCCGCCAGTTCGACGACGCGTGTCATGACGTCCTCAGTCTCGGTGTGGTCGACCTCGAAAACCGGCACCTCGGGGGCGTGTCGCTCGAACGCCGTCACGACGGCCGTCCGCTCCGTGCCGATGACGATCGCCGCTCGGGCGCGAACACCGCGCGAACGGACGAGATCGGTGAGGTCGACGCCCTTCAGCAGGCCGCCCACGATCCACACCGCGCCGGGGTACGCGGCGAGCGACGACGCCGCCGCGTGCGGGTTGGTCGCCTTGGAGTCGTCGACCCACGTGACACCCGCGTGCGCGGCGACGACCTGGATGCGATGCGGGTCGAGGCGGAAGCGCTCGAGAGCGTCGTGGATGTCGGCCGGTGACACGCCGAGCGAGCGAGCGAGGGCGCTCGCGGCGAGGATGTTCGCCACCACGTGCGGCGCGGCGAGCCCGACCTCGGCCAGGTCGGCCACCGTCGTCAGCTCGAGGGCGGACGTGGCACGCTCCTCGAGAAACGCCCGATCGACCAGGATGCCGTCGACCACACCGAAGTCGCTCGGCCCGGGCACTCCCAGGTCGAAGCCGATCGCTCGAGCCCCCTCCTCGACCTCGGCGTCCTCGACCATCTCGCGCGTGGCGACGTCGGCCTTGTTGTAGACGCACGCCACGCGCGTCCGGGCGTAGACCCCCGCCTTCGCGTCACGATAGGCCTCGGCGCTGCCGTGCCATTCGAGGTGGTCGTCGGCGAGGTTGAGGCAGACCGCGGCATGCGGGGACAGAGCCTCGGGCCCGGTCTGCCGGTTGAGGTACCAGAGCTGGTGGCTCGACAGTTCGACGACGAGGGCGTCGAAGCCGTTCGGGTCGCGGACGGCGTCGAGCACGGGGGTCCCGATGTTGCCCACCGGGGCGGCGCGCAGTCTGCCCGCGACGAGCATCTCCGCGGTGAGGCGCGTCGTGGTGGTCTTGCCGTTCGTGCCGGTGATGAGGATCCAGTCGGCCGGCGAGCCGTCGGGACGCACGACCTTGTCGCGCACCCGCCACGCGAGCTCGACGTCTCCCCAGAGCGGGACGGCGTTCTCGATCGCCCACCGGATGACGGGGTGCGACGGGGGGAATCCCGGGGACGCGAGCACGACCTCGGGCGCGAAGTCGACCAGTTCGGCCGGCGGTTCCGCGAGCGGTCCGACGTGGAGCCGCGCCCCGATCACGGGCAGCAGGCGCGCGTACTCCTCGTCGGCCTTCTCAGTGACGACGAAAACCTCGGCGCCGAGCTCGGCGAGCGTGTCGGCGGCGGAGAACCCGGTGACCGACAGACCGAGCACCGCGACGCGCAGGCCCTTCCAATCGGCGTACCAGCTCGTGAGGGTGGAGAGATCGCTCATACGCGGGAGAGCCATTCGACGTAGAAGAAGCCGACGCCGGACACCGCGAGCAGACCCGCGATGATCCACATGCGCACGACGATGGTCACCTCGGGCCATCCCCTCATCTCGAGGTGGTGGTGCAGAGGGCTCATGAGGAACAGACGTTTACCCCGCGTGATCTTGAAGTACGCGCGCTGCAGGATGACGGACCCGGAGGCGATCACGTACACGCCGGCGATGAGGATCAGCAGCAGTTCGGTGCGGGTGAGGATCGCCATGGCCGCGACCACGCCGCCGATGGCCATCGATCCGCAGTCGCCCATGAAGACCTTGGCCTTCGGGGCGTTCCACCAGAGGAACCCGACGAGCGCGCCGACGAACGACGCCGACACGATGGCCAGATCGAACGGATCGCGCACCGCATAGCATCCGGCCTGCACCGTGGGATCGAGGACGTCCGCGCACATCTGCTTGTTCTGCCAGAACGCCATCAGGCTGTAGGCGCCGATCACGAAGATGCCGGAGCCCGCGGCGAGCCCGTCGAGTCCGTCGGCGACGTTGACCGAATTGGATGCCGCGGTGCCGATGAGCGAGATCCACGCGAGGTACAGCAGCCACCCGACGATCGGGCCGAGCGCGAACAGCGACAGGACCTGGATGTCGCGGAAGATCGAGATGTACCCCGACGCCGGCGTCTGACCGAAGGCGTTGGGGAAGTTCAGCGCGACGACGGCGAACGGTACCGTCACGATGACCTGGCCCGCGATCTTGCGCCACCCCGACAGTCCGAGGCTGTTCTGCAGGCGCACCTTCATGTAGTCGTCGATGAAGCCCACGACGCCGAAGCCGAGCATGAGCCACAGGACCAGGAGTCCGGAGATCGTCGGAGGGTTGTTTCCGGCGTAGGAGCCGATGAAGTACCCGATGATCGTGCCCAGGATGAAGATCGTGCCGCCCATCGTGGGCGTTCCGCGCTTGGCCCCGTGAGAGGGGTTGTGCACGTTCTCGGGGGTACGGATGACCTGGCCCCAGCCCCACCGCCGGAACCATCGCAGGAAGACCGGCGTGAGGAACAGGGTGAAGGCCAGCGAGATCCCCGCCGATGTCAGTAGTGATCTCACGCGAACAACTCTCCCAGACGGTCGCCGAGGAAGCGCAGGCCGGCGGAGTTCGACGACTTCACGAGCACCCGGTCACCGTCACGGAGTTCGGTGGACAGGTAGTCGTACGCGGCGTCGGCATCGGCGAAGAAGACCGCCTCGCCGTCCCACGATCCCTGGGCGATCGCCTCGAGGTACATGCGCCGCGCCTCGGGCCCGATCACGACGATGCGTTGGATGCGAAGGCGCACCGCCAGCAGGCCGACGCGGTCGTGCTCTTCATCGGCGTACTCCCCCAGCTCGCTCATCGCGCCCAGGACGGCGACCGTCCGCTCCCCGGGGCCGGTGATCTGCGCGAGGGTGCGAAGCGCCGCAGCCATCGAGTCGGGGCTGGCGTTGTAGGCGTCGTTGATGATGCGGACGCGGTCGGAGCCCAGCGGCTGCATGCGCCAGCGCTCGGCGATCTCGACGGTCTCGAGGCGCGCGATCGCGTCGGCAGCGGGCACGCCGAGCGCGGTGGCGGTCGTCAGCGCGGCGAGGGCGTTCATGACGTGGTGCTCTCCGAGCACGCGCAGGGTGAGGGTGTGCGGCTCTCCGTCGACGATCAGATCGGCGCGGGTCCCGGATGCCGAGACCTCGACGTCGACGGCGCGGACGGCCGCGCGCTCCCCCCGGCCGAACCAGCGGACGTCCTGTCCGCGGTCGCGCGCGAACGGCTCCATGGCGGCGACGCGCGGATCGTCGGCGTTGAGCACGGCGAGCCCGCCCTCTCGCGTGGCGTGCACGAGCTCGCTCTTGGCGTGGAAGGTGGACTCGATCCCGCCGAATCCGCCCGCGTGCGCCATACCCACCATGAGGACGACGCCGACGTCGGGGGTGACGAGACCGGCCAGGTGCGCGATGGCTCCCGGCGCGCTGGCACCGAACTCGCTCACGAGGTAGCGGGTCTTCTCGGTCACGCGGAGCATCGTGAGTGGCGCGCCGACCTCGTTGTTGAACGACGCGCGCGGCGACACGGTCTCGCCCTCGTCGCTCAGGATGCGGGCGAGGAGGTTCTTCGTCGTGGTCTTGCCGTTCGAGCCGGTGATCCCGATGATGCGCAGATCGCCGTTCCGCCGAACCCGGGCCACCACGTCGCGGGCGAGGTCGGACAGCGCGGCCACGGCATCCGGGACGACGATCTGGGTCACCTCGTCGTCGACCTCCCGCTCGACGATCGCGAGGACCGCCCCGCGCTCGACCGCGGTGCCGACGAAGAGGTGCCCGTCGGTGGTCTCGCCGGGTTTGGCGACGAAGATGTCGCCCGGCTCGATGAGACGCGAGTCGGTGTCGACGAGACCCGCGACGAGGGTGTCGGGAGTGTCGCCCGCGCGGAGGACGAGACGCCCACCGACGGCGTCGGCGAGATGGGAGAGGCTCGTGGAGATCATTGCTGTGCGAACGCCCTTTCCGTGTCGCATTCGTTACCGAGACGAGACCGGCGTCGGCGGCGTCTCAGCCGAACTTGGGCAGTTCGGGGGTCGTGGTTCCGGACGGGATCACGCGATAGGTCTTGAGAACCTGCGTGAGGGCCTTCTGGAACGCGGGGGCGGTTGCCGCGGACGATTTTACCGTCCGCGGCTCGTCCAGGTTGACCTCGACGACGTACTGGGGGTCGTCCGCGGGGGCGAAACCGATCATCGTGGTGAAGTACGCGTCGCCCTTGTAGGCGCCGGTCTGCGGGTCGGTCTTCTCACCGGTACCCGTCTTGATCGCGACACGGTAGCCGGGGATCTCGACCTGCTTGGCGAGCGTGCCCTGCGTGGCGACGTTCTCGAGCATGAGCGAGACCTGCCGCGCGGCGGCCTCGGAGACCACGCGCGTGCCCTGCGCGTCGGGGACGTCGGTGACCGTACCGTCGGCGGCGGTGCAGCCCTCGACGAGAGAGAGCGGCATCCGCACGCCCCCGTTCGCGATCGTCTGGTAGGCGCCCGCGAGCTGCGGCACCGTCACGGAGATGCCCTGGCCGAACGTCGTGTTGTAGAAGGTCTGCTTGTCCCACTGCGAGGGGTCGCGCATGATGCCGGACGACTCGCCTGGGAAGTCGACCCCCGTCTGCTGGGTGAGCCCGAACTTCTCGAGGTACGAGACGCGGGTGTCGAGCGGGATCATCTCGCCGAACTTCGAGATGCCGACGTTCGACGAGTCGATGAGGACGCCCGTCAGCGTGTAGTTGTTCGCGCCGTGCGAGAACGAGTCGGACACGCGCGCATCACCGGGGAGCGTCTCGCTTCCGGACGCGGTGACCGTCGTGTCCGCGGTGAAAGCGCCCGAGTCCAGGCCGATGGCCGCGGTGATCGCCTTCATCGTCGATCCGGGTTCGTTCGGGTTGCCGAAGGCCGCACTCCCGCGGTCGTCCGCCGGCGTCGACGTCGGGTCGTTGGGGTCGACCGTCGGGTACTCGGCGAGGGCGCGGATCTTGCCGGTCTTGGCCTCGACAACCGTGATCGTGCCGCGCAGCGAGCCGGTGTTCTGCACCTGCTCGGCGATCAGCTGGCTGAGGTACCACTGCAGGTCGCGGTCGATCGTGAGCTTGAGGGTTCCGCCGTCGACGGCCGGCTCGGTCTCGACCTCGGTCCCGGGCAGCACGTTGCCGTCACGGCCCTGCTGGAAGACGACCTTGCCGTTCTGCGAGGCGAGGCACGCGTTGTCCGCGGATTCGAGCCCCGCGAGCGGTTCGCCGTCGCTGCCGACGAAGCCGACGAGGTTTCCGGCGACGGCGCCGTCGGGGTAGATGCGCCCCGCCTGCGGCGGGAAGCTGAGGAACGGCAGACCCAGCGCCGCGAGAGCGCGGTACTGCTCGGTCGAGACTCGTTTCGCCACATTCGCCCAGCGGGAGTCGGGGTTCGCCGCGACAGCGTCGGTCACGATCTTCTCGACGTCGGCCGGGTCCTGACCCGTGATCCCCGCGATCTGCGCCGCGATCTGGCTCCAGGTCTGGGTGACCTCGACGTTCCCGGAGTCGTCGCGGTCGGTCAGTCCCTGGGCCGCGAGCTTGGGGTCGATGTCGACGTCGTAGCGATTCACGCTCGCCGCGAGGGTCACGCCGTTCTCATCGACGATCGATCCGCGGGAGCCGTAGATCGTGCGCGAGTCCTGCATGCCCATGGCCAGCGAGTCGTCCACGTGTTCGCGGGCGTTCACGACCTGGATGTCGACGAGACGGACGACGAAGGCGATCAGCACCACCAGGACGACGCCCAGGGCGATCACCGTGCGTCGCCGCGGAGAACGGGTGAGGGAAGTCGTCATGTGCTTATCGTGTCGCGGGCGTCGGCAGACCGTCGCTGATCGGCGGGGGTGTCGCAGAACCAGCGGGCGGAGCCGTCTGATCGGGGGTCGCCGCGCCGGGCGTCGCCTCGGCGGGCGCGTTCGCGGCCGGCTCCGCCGGAGTCTGCGGCTTGGTGGCGAGCGGAACGCCCGAGATGAGGGCGTTGCGCACCGACCCGCGGCCGAGCGCGTCGACGGACGACACGTTCTCGGCGGGCTTCCCCGACCCGATCACGGCGCCGTCGCTGAGACGGAGGTAGGTCGGCGACTCGTCTATGACCATTCCGAGGGCGGCCGCGTTCGCCGCGAGGTACTGCGGCGAGCTGAGACCGGCCACGTCGTCGTTGAGGATCTGCTTCTGGTAGGTCAGGTCGCGCTGCTGCTGCGTGAGCGAGGCGATCTCGAAGGAGCTCTGCGTGGTGAGGATCGACAGCCCCATCTGCACGAGCGCGATGAGTACCGCCCCGGCGACGGCGATGACGCCGAAGGCACGACGCGGCGCGCGGCGACGCGCCGGCGCGGGAACGGCCTGCAGGCGACGGGGCTCGCGGATCGGCGTCGGGAACTCCGGCTCGAGTCCGGTGTGGACAGCCCGCAGATCGATGGCCTGGGGTGCGCTCATGCGTCCTCCTGGATTCGCTCGGCCGCACGCAGACGCACGGGGGTGGCGCGGGGGTTGGCCGCGCGTTCTTCGTCACTGGCGAGTTCGGCTCCGCGCACGAGGAGGCGGAACTTGGGCGCGTGCTCGGGAAGCTCGACCGGAAGACCACGGGGAGCCGTGGATGCCGTGGCCTCGGCGAACACGCGCTTGACCAGCCGGTCCTCGAGCGACTGGTATGACAGCACGACGATGCGCCCGCCCACGCCCAGCACCTTCAGGGCGGCGGGGATGGTGCGCTCGAGCACCGACAGCTCGGCGTTGACCTCGATGCGCAGGGCCTGGAAGACGCGCTTGGCCGGGTGGCGCTCGCGCAGAACGGCGGCGGGCGTGGCCGCCTGCAGCACGTCGACCAGCTGACCCGACCGCTCGAGCGGGGCATTCGCGCGCGCGGCGATGATGGCGCGCGCGTAGCGTCCGGCGAGCTTCTCTTCGCCGTAGCGCTCGAAGATCCGGCGCAGATCGCCCTCGCCGTAGGTCGCGAGCACCTCGGCCGCCGTGACGCCCGTCGTCTGGTCCATGCGCATGTCGAGCGGGGCGTCCTGCGCGTAGGCGAAGCCGCGCGAGGCCTCGTCGAGCTGGAGCGAGGACACGCCGAGGTCGAACAGGATGCCGTCGACCTTGTCGACACCCGCGGATGCCACGGCCTCCGCGATCCCGTCGTACACGGTGTGGACGAGGGTGACGCGGTCGCCGAAGCGCGCCAGACGCTCCCCCGCGATGCGCAGGGCGTCCGTGTCGCGGTCCAGGCCGATGAGGCGCGCGGTCGGGAAACGCTCGAGGAACGCCTCGGAGTGCCCGCCCATGCCCAGCGTGCCGTCGACGAAGACGGCATCCGGTCGCTGGAGGGCCGGAGCCAGCAGCTCGGCGCACCGATCGAGGAGGACGGGGGTGTGGATGTCGCGGATGTCCATGAGATGTCGGGGGTCTCCTCGGCTCTGATCCCCATCCGCATCGACCTGGCGCCGGGGAAGTGCGTCAGGGCATGCGGCTGGGAGTCACAGCCGAGGATCAGAAGAGTCCCGGGATCACCTCCTGCTCCATCTCGGCGTACGTCTCTTCGTTGCTCTCGGCGTAGGAGTTCCACGCCTCGGCGTCCCAGATCTCGGCGTGGGCGCCGACGCCCGTGACGACCAGTTCGCGACCGAGGCCGGCATAGGCGCGGAGAGCCGGGGGCACGGTGATGCGGTTCTGGCTGTCGGGCTTCTCGGCGCTGGCCCCCGAGAGGAACATGCGCAGGAAGTCGCGGGCCTGCTTGTTGCTCAGCGGAGCCTCGCGGATCCGCTCGTGCACGCGCTCGAACTCCTCGGTGCTGAACACGTAGAGGCAGCGGTCCTGCCCCCGGGTGATCACCACTCCGGCGCCGAGATCGTCACGGAACTTCGCCGGCAGGATGACCCGGCCCTTGTCGTCGAGCTTGGGGGTGTGCGTACCGAGCAGCATTCGGGTGTCCACCCCCTTCGTCCGGCCTGCGAAGTTTCCCCCACTTTACTCCACTGCCCTCCACTTGGCTATCGATTCGCGCCCTCTTCTGGGCGAACTCCCCCTCGTGTACAGTCCGCTCGCCACGCGCGCAGGGCGCGTGCAACCGCGGAACGGCGCGGAAGCCGCCCGCGCGGCCGCGATTCGACGACGCGGGTGGAGGAAAAGGGAGGGATGCCGCGACAGCGGCGCGGCGCGTGGAGACGGAAGCCCGTGACGCCGGCCGGGGCGATCGCGGCGCAACGTCGCCGATCACTCGCGGCAGTGACGCCGCGGGGCCGCGGGAGGCGTCGGGCCGCGCTCCTCGCGACGCATAAACGCTGTTCGCGCACAGAAACACGAGGAGATCGCGTTTATGCGAGCGAACAGCGTTTATGGGCGGATGCCAGGACCGCAGCCGGCAGAACCTGCAGGGCGCACGAAACCTGCCGGGCGCACGAAAAAGCACCGGCTCCGAAGAGCCGGTGCTTATCGAGGACGGAAGGGCTTAGCGCTCCTCGTTGCGGCGGTCCCACCGATCGTTCATGCGATCCATGAAGGAGGCGCCGGATGCGCGCGGGGCGCGGGTCGCGGAGGGAGACGCTGAGGCCGCGCGGTGGGAGCCCTTCATCGGCGTGACCGCGAGGACGACCCCGCTGACCATGAGGATGAACCCGAGGACACCGATCGCGATACCGAGGAACCCCGTATTGAAACCGATCGAGACGCCCGCGACGAGAGCACCGAGGCCGGCCAGCACGAGGATGGACCCGTAGACGATGTTGCGGTAACTGAGGGCGCGTCCGGGGGCAGTGACGACATCGGCGTCGTGACTCATGAGATGGCGCTCCATCTCGTCTAGCAGACGCTGCTCCTGTTCGGAGAGTGGCATGCATCCCCCTCTGTTGCTAAGTACGGACGATTCTACGCGGGGCGTGGATCACTAGGCTAGGCCCGTGGTGACCTCCCCGGAACCGATCGAAGCTGTTTCCCAGCGACTCGACAAGTTCCTTTCTGACCAGCTATCGTACGCCTCCTCGCTGGGGCCGGAGGCGGAAACGATGAGCCGCGCCGGCGCCGCATCGCTGCGCGGCGGCAAGCGCCTGAGGGCACGGTTCTGCCTCACCGGCTGGCGCGCCGTCATCGAGTCGTCGGGGGCGCGCGACACGAGCCTCACCCCCGCGGCGGTCTCGGTCGCGGCGGCCCTCGAGATCTTCCAGGCGGCGGCGCTCGTCCACGACGACATCATCGACAACTCCGACACGCGGCGCGGACAGCCCGCAGCGCACCGCGCGCTCGAAGCCGCGCATGCGGCGGCGGGATGGACCGGCGACGCCGCGATGTTCGGACGCTCGGGAGCGGTGCTGCTCGGCGACCTGCTGGTGGCGTGGAGCGACGACCTGCTCGAGGAGGCCCTCGCCGATCAGTCCACGGCGGCGGCGACGCGACGGTTCTACGCGGACATGCGCCGCGACGTCACGATCGGTCAGTTCCTCGACGTCGCGGAGGAGTCGGCGTACGCCGTGTATCCCGACGAGGAGCACGCCGAACGCGCGCTGCGCGTGGCGTCCTACAAGTCGGCGCGGTACAGCATCCAGAAGCCGCTCGAGATCGGCGCCGCCTTCGCCGGAGCGGACGACGAGCAGCTCGATGCGCTCGGGCGCTTCGGGCACGACGTCGGAATGGCTTTCCAGCTGCGCGACGACGTGCTCGGGGTCTTCGGCGACACGGCCGTGACGGGCAAGCCCGTCGGGGACGACCTCCGAGAGGGGAAGCGGACTGTGCTCGTCGCTTTCGCCCGCGAGGCACTGCCCGCGCCGGCCCGGCGCACCGTCGACGAGCTTCTCGGCGATGCCGAGCTGGATGCGGCGCAGATCAGCGCCCTGCAGAACACGATCGTCGACACGGGCGCGCTCGCCCGCACCGAGGAACTGATCGCCGACTACTCACGGCGCGCAGACCGGGCCCTGGCCGGCGCCCGGCTCGGCGACGCCGCGGTCGGCGAGCTGCGCGACCTCGCCCGCGCCGCCACGCAGCGCTCGTCCTGACCCGCCGCCGATCGGCGGTGGGCGGAAGCCCGGGGGCGGGCGGAAGCCCGGCGGCGGGCGGAATCAGGCGAGGGTCGCTGCGACCCGTCGCACCTCGCTCTTACGCCCCGCCAGGAGCGCTTCGATCGGGGCGACGCCGATGGTGTCTTCGGGCGTGAGCAGCCAGTCGATGGTCTCGTCCTCGTCGAAACCGGCATCGTGCAGGACGATGATCGTCCCCCGCAGCGCCGGCAGGGGACGGCCGTCGACGACGAAGACCGAGGGGATGCGCAGCACGCCGTCGCGACGCGAACCGACGAGGTAGTGCTCGTCGAGCAGACGACGGACGCGTCCGTGCGACTCGCCCAGCACCTCGACGAGATCGGGGATGGTCAGCCACGCGGTTTCGTAACGGGGTGTATCGCTCACGGCCCCATCCTCTCATCGGCGACGGCACGGCGACCATCCGTCATCCCCTCCGTCATCCGGCACCGTCTTCGTCACATCCGTCACACCGACCTCACGCGTTGACATCCTTCCCAGGCCGTGCGAGCGTTTTGAGCAGTCGGAAGAACGGAATCCCCCACCATGCGACGACTCCCCTCCCCCACGCTGCCCGCGCGCGCCACCGTGATCTGGCCCGCAGCGGTCGTCGGCACGATCGCCCTCGCCCTCACCGGCGAGGGCACAGCCCACGCGGCACCGCCGGCGCCTCTCGCGGCGCTCCCCCCGGCTCCCGCACCCCTCGGACAGATCCCGGTGCTCGCCGTCGCCACGAGCACGCCCGCGACGCACACCGTCGAACCCGGAGACACCGTCTGGGACATCGCGCAGCGGTACGGCCTCGACGTCGCGGCCCTCCAAGCGGCCAACGGTCTGGCCGCCGACAGCGTCATCCGCCCCGGCCAGGTGCTCGCGCTCGGCGTCGCCGTATCTCAACCCGCCGCGCCCCCACCCGCCGCTCCCGCGCCTGAGCCCGTCCAGGTCACGTACGAAGTGACCGCCGGCGACACCGTCTCGGCGATCGCGTCCGCGCACGGAGTCTCGACCGATGCCGTCCTGTCCGCCAACGGGCTCACTCGCGACTCGATCATCTACCCCGGAGAAGTGCTGCAAATCCCCTCCGCGACCGCACCCGGTCCGGCATCCGTGGGTCCGGTGCTCGCGCCCGGTCTCGATGCGGAACAGTCCGAGAATGCCCGGCTCATCATCCGCATCGGGCGCGAGCTCGGCGTGTCCGACCGTGGCATCCTGATCGCCCTCGGCACAGCGATGCAGGAGTCGTGGCTGCGAAACCTCGACTGGGGCGATCGCGATTCCCTCGGGCTGTTCCAGCAGCGCCCGAGCACGGGCTGGGGCACGCCCGAACAGATCCTCGATCGGGAGAGATCCATCCGCGTTTTCTACGGCGGACCGGCAGACCCGAACGGCTCCGACACGCGCGGGCTCCTCGACATCCCCGGCTGGGAGGGTCTGCCGTACGCCGACGCCGCGCAGGCGGTGCAGATCTCGGCCTACCCCGACCGATACGCCCAATGGGAGCAGCCCGCGACCACCTGGCTCGCCGTTCTGGGCTGAGGTAGGGGTGAGCCGCTCCCCGGGCTCCCAGGGGGCGCTCCGTAGACTCGACACGTGAGCACGAGTCAGCAGGCCGACCCGCTGATCGGCCGTCTCGTCGACGGTCGGTACCGGGTTCGCGCGCGCATTGCGCGCGGCGGCATGGCGACCGTGTACGTGGCGACCGACCTCCGGCTCGAACGCCGCGTGGCGCTGAAGGTCATGCACGGGCACCTCAGCGACGACACCGTCTTCCAGAGCCGGTTCATCCAAGAGGCCCGCTCTGCCGCGAGACTGAGCGACCCGCACGTGGTGAACGTGTTCGACCAGGGGCAGGACGGCGAGATGGCCTACCTGGTCATGGAGTACCTGCCCGGCATCACTTTGCGCGAGCTCCTGCGCGAGCACAAACGCCTGACGGTCGATCAGACGCTGACGATCATGGATGCCATCCTGTCGGGCCTCGCGGCCGCGCACCGCGCCGGGATCGTCCACCGCGACGTCAAGCCCGAGAACGTGCTCCTGGCCGAGGACGGGCGCATCAAGATCGGCGACTTCGGCCTCGCCCGTGCGACCACCGCCAACACCGCGAGCGGTGCGCAGCTGATGGGGACGATCGCGTACCTCGCGCCCGAGCTGGTGACGCGCGGCACCGCCGACGCCCGCAGCGACATCTACTCGCTCGGCATCATGCTGTACGAGATGCTCGCCGGCGAGCAGCCCTACAAGGGCGAGCAGCCGATGCAGATCGCCTACCAGCACGCGACCGACTCGGTCCCGCGTCCGAGCGCAAAGAACCCCGCCGTCCCCGAGCAGCTCGACGAGCTCGTGCTCTGGTCGACCGAACGCGAGCCCGACGATCGTCCCGTCGACGCGGGCGTGATGCTCCAACGCCTGCGGGAGGTCGAGAAAGAACTCGGCCTCGCCCCCCAGGTGGCGCGCGCCGTTTCGGTGGGAACGGTCGGCCCGGCCACGGCGGCCGAGTCGCGCGAGCTGACGAAGGTGCTCCCCCAGACCGCCACGATCCCCGACGCGCCGCCCGAGGACGCCGACAACGCGACCCGGTTGCGCGCGAAGACGCGCCGGCGGACCGCCCGGGGCATCTGGTTGCTGCTGCTCGTCCTCGTTCTCGCGGGCGGGTCCGCGACCGCCGGGTGGTACTTCGGCTCGGGGCCCGGCTCACTCGTCGAGGTGCCCGACGTCTCTCAACGGAGCTATGCGGATGCCGAGGCCCTCCTCGCGCAGAACCAGTTGCTCGCGCAGTCCCAGGACGTCAACGACCGGGAGATCCCGGCGGGGACGACGGTCGGCTCCGACCCGACGGCGGGGTCGCGCCTCGACAAGGACACGGTCGTCACGGTCTTCGTCTCGGCCGGACCCGCCATTCACCAGATCCCCGAGCTGCAGGGCAAGAGCCTCGACGAGGTCCAGGGGATCCTGGAGAGCGTCTACGTGGGTGTGACGAGCGTCGCGCAAGAGTTCACCGACGCGGGACCAGACACCGTGCTCTCGGCATCCATCACTCCCCGCTCCGGCGGCGACGCGATCGACTGCACCGGGGGCTGCACGATCTACGAGGGCGACGCCGCGTCGCTGACGACATCGCTCGGACCGGTCCCGGACGTCGCGGGCCTCAAGACCGCCGACGCCGAGAGCAAGCTCCAGTCGGTCGGCCTGAAGACCACGACGAGCGAGGAGTACAGCAACTCCGTCGCCTCGGGCACCGTGATCGCGATCGGCGATCGCGACGGAGGCGGTAACTGGCGCCCCGGCGACATCGTCACTCTCCGCGTCTCGATCGGGCCGAAGCCCGTCATGATCCCCGAGAACATCGTCGGTATGACGATCCGCGAGGCGGTCTCGACGCTCGAGAACCTCGGCTTCGAGGTGAATGCCGGCATCGACGACGGCACGCTCCCGCTGGGATTCAAGTACTGGGACATCTACAAGGTGCGCTCGAGCAACCCTAAGGCGGGCACGACCGCGCCGCAGGGCAGCACGGTGACGTTGACGCCGACCCTGTAGGACGGCTTCACGGGTCGGGGCATGGCTTCGACGAGCTCAGCCACCGCGCGCCGCGCGGGTGTCCGGAGTCCCGGAGACCGCTGACGGTCCCTGAGCCCGTCGCAGGTCCCCGAGCCTGTCGAAAGGACCCGCCCGCGAACCACGACGCCCCCGACCGCAACGGATCGGGGGCGTCGGACGGGCGAACGGCCTCAGCGCTTCTCGAGCTCCTCGGCCACGAGGAACGCGAGCTCGAGGCTCTGACGGTGGTTCAGACGGGGGTCGCACAGGCTCTCGTAGCGCGTCGCGAGGGTGGCCTCGTCGATCTGCTCCGACCCGCCCAGGCACTCGGTGACGTCGTCGCCGGTGAGCTCGACGTGGATGCCGCCGGGATGGGTTCCCACGGCGCGGTGGGCCTCGAAGAAGCCGCGCACCTCGTCGACGACGTCGTCGAAGCGACGCGTCTTGTACCCGGTGGGCGTCGTGATGCCGTTGCCGTGCATCGGGTCGGTGACCCAGAGCGGCGTGGCGCCCGAGTCGCGGACGGCCTCGAGCAGCGGGGGCAGCGCGTCGCGGATCTTGCCGGCGCCCATGCGCGTGATGAACGTCAGGCGACCGGGCTCGCGCTCGGGGTCGAGCTTGTCGATCAGCGCGAGCGCCGTCTCGGCCGTCGTGGTGGGTCCGAGCTTCACGCCGATGGGGTTGCGGATTTTCGAGAAGTAGTCGACGTGCGCGCCGTCGAGCTCGCGGGTGCGCTCACCGATCCACTGGAAGTGCGACGAGGTGTTGTAGGGCAGGCCGGTGCGCGAGTCGATGCGGGTCATGGGGCGCTCGTAGTCCATGAGCAGACCCTCGTGGCCGGTGTAGAACTCGACGCGCGTCAGCTCGTCGAAGTCGGCGCCGGCCGCCTCCATGAACTTGATCGCCCGGTCGATCTCGGTCGCCATGCTCTCGTACGCCTGATTGGCGGGGGTCGAGGCGAAGCCCTTGTTCCAGCTGTGCACCTCGCGCAGGTCGGCGAAGCCACCCTGCGTGAAGGCGCGGATGAGGTTCAGCGTCGACGCGGCCGTGTGGTAGCCCTTGAGGAGGCGGGCGGGATCGGCCTTGCGCGACTCCTCGGTGAAGTCGTACCCGTTGACGATGTCGCCGCGGTAGGCGGGGAGCGTGACTCCCCCGCGGGTCTCGACGTCGCTCGAACGGGGCTTCGCGAACTGGCCCGCCATGCGACCCATCTTCACCACGGGCATCGACGCGCCATAGGTCAACACGACGGCCATCTGGAGAACCGTCTTGATGCGGTTGCGGATCTGCTCGGCGGTCGCGCCGGCGAACGTCTCGGCGCAGTCACCGCCCTGCAGAAGGAAGGCCTGACCGGCGGCGGCACGAGCGAGACGATCGCGCAGGATGTCGACCTCGCCGGCGAAGACCAGCGGCGGGAGGGTCGCCAATTCTGCGGATGCCGCGGCCACCGCGCCCTCGTCATACCACTGCGGCTGCTGCTTGATGGGCAAGGTCCGCCAGTGGTCGAGGTCGTGGAGCTGCTGATTCACCCCTGAAGTCTAGTGGCGCGACGCGGGCGCCTTCGCCGCCCGGGCAGTGGCCAGACGGTCCTTCACCGTCGAGGCGTAGACGTCCTCGTAACGCTGCTCGCCGAGGCGCTGAAGGGCCACCATGATCTCGTCGGTGACGGACCGCAGGATGTAGCGGTCACCCTCCATGCCGTCGAATCGAGAGAAGTCGAGGGGCTCTCCGATGATGATGCCCACGCGTCCCACGCGGGGCAGTCGCTGGCCGATCGGCATGACCGCACCGGTGTCGACCATGACCACCGGGATGACCGGGACCCGCGCTTCGAGCGCCATGCGTGCGATGCCCGTACGGCCACGGTAGAGCGTGCCGTCGGGGCTGCGCGTGCCCTCGGGATAGATGCCCAGGAGCTCCCCGCGACCGAGGACCCCGAGGCCCGTGTTCAGCGACGCCTCAGACGCCTTGCCCCCGGAACGATCGATCGGCAGTTGGCCGGTGGCCGTGAAGAACAGGCGCGTGGCCCAGCCCTTCAGCCCCTTGCCCGTGAAGTAGTCGCTCTTGGCCAGGAATGCCATCCGCCGGTCGATCATCAGGGGCAGGAAGATCGAGTCGGAGAACGACAGGTGGTTGCTCGCCAGGATCGCCGCGCCCTCGCGCGGGATGTTCCGCCGACCCACGAGCCACGGACGGAACACGGCCTTGATGACCGGTCCGATCACGACGTACTTCATGAGCCAGTAGAACATCGTCAGCGCTCCTTGCCCGCCAGGTCTGCGACGCCGATGAGACCGGCGTCATTGCCCAGTCGCGCGATCGTGAACTCGGCCACCGGACGTTCACCGTACCCCGGGAGCGAGGTCTCGTACGCGAGCTTCACGGGTGCGAGAAGATCTTCCCCGAGCTGCGCCACGCCGCCGCCGATCACGAACAGTTCCGGATCGAGCACGGCCTGGAATCCTCCGCAGGCCTCGCCGAGCGCGGTGGCGACGCGGCGCAGGGCTTCGAGCGCCCCGGGGTCGCCCGCGAGCACCAATCGCGAGATGGCGGTACCGGGGATCGCCCCCTTCTCGTCGCGCACGGCGGCCAGG
Organism: Microbacterium testaceum; assembly: GCF_001476285.1. Taxonomy (GTDB): domain Bacteria; phylum Actinomycetota; class Actinomycetes; order Actinomycetales; family Microbacteriaceae; genus Microbacterium; species Microbacterium testaceum_B. The sequence continues at coordinate 35,300 of NZ_LDRU01000031.1, forward strand.
GCAGCGCCGACACCGCCCTCGTCGGCGATGGCGTTCGCTTCGCGCTGCAGGGCGCGGCCGGACGCGTACTGCTCGAGGCATCCGTTCTGTCCGCATCCGCACGGGTGACCGCCGCGAATGAAGCGCATGTGACCGAGCTCGGCACCGATGCCGTGACCGCCGCGGAACAGTTCGCCGTCGGTGACGACAGCGCCGCCGACGCCGGTGCCCATGGTCAGCATGACCATGTCGCGGACGCCGCGACCGGCCCCGAAGCGATACTCGCCCCAGCCGGCCGCATTGGCGTCGTTCTCGATGGTGACGGGGGCGTGCAGGCGATCCTCGAGACGGGCGCGCAGCGGTTCGTTGCGCCAGTCGATGTTCGGGGCGTAGATGACGGTGCTGCGGTCCGAGCTGATGAAACCGGCAGCCGCGACACCGATCGCGTGGATCTCGTGGGTCCGGCGCAGGTGATCGGCCATGTCGACGACGGCATCCACCAACGCGGCGGGATCGATGGGGGTGTCCACGCGGAGCTTCTCGACGATCGTGCCGTCTTCGGCGACGACGCCGCCCGCGATCTTCGTGCCTCCGATGTCGATGCCGACGTTCTGCACCGTGCTCCCCTCCGGCCTGCCACCCGGCGCGGCCCGGAGAAGTCTAGCCACCCCGGGGGACGCCTGCCGGACGGGGCGTCCGCCACGGAGCGGTGATGTCGTCCGGATAGACTCGATGCACCGATCGACATTTTTCCGGTACCGAAGGAGTTGCCGTGATCCAGTTCGACCTTCCCCCCGTCGTCGAAGCAGACCCGGATGCCAACGCGTCCGACCTGCTGGCCGACCGTGTCCGGGCGACCCCCGACCGGCCGCTGTTCGCCGTCCCCGATGCGCAGGGGTGGCGCGACATCACCGCCGCCGAGTTCGAGCGGCAGGTGATCGCGCTGGCCAAGGGGTTCGTCGCGGCGGGAATCCAGCCCGGCGAGAAGGTGGCGTTCATCGCGCGCACCACATATGACTGGACACTCGTCGACTTCGCGCTGTTCTACGCCGGAGCGATCATGGTGCCGGTCTACGAGACGAGCTCGCCGTCGCAGATCTCGTGGATCGTCTCGGACTCGGGAGCGATCGCCGTCGTCGTGGAGTCGCCCGAGCACGCCGCGCGGCTCGACGAGGTGCGCAGCGATCTCCCCCTGGTCCGCGAGGTCTGGGAGATGCACACGGGAGCCCTCGACGCCCTGGTGGCGAACGGCACCCACATCACCGATGAAGAGATCGAGCGGCGCCGCCACCTCGCCAAGGCTTCCGATGTAGCGACCCTGATCTACACCTCGGGATCGACCGGCCGGCCCAAGGGCTGCGTCCTCGTGCACAGCAACTTCGTCGAGCTCGCTCGCAACTCGGCGAAGGCCCTGCACGAAGTCGTCGAGACGCCCGGCGCCTCGACCCTGCTGTTCATCACGACGGCGCACGTGTTCGCCCGCTTCATCTCGCTGCTGAACGTGCACGCGGGGGTCAAGACCGGGCATCAGCCCGACACCAAGCAATTGCTCCCCGCGCTCGGGTCGTTCAAGCCGACGTTCCTTCTGGCCGTGCCCCGCGTGTTCGAGAAGGTCTACAACTCCGCCGAGCAGAAGGCCGAGGCCGGCGGCAAGGGCAAGATCTTCCGCGCCGCCGCCGACGCGGCGATCGAGCACTCGCAGCGTCTACAGGACGGCAAGCCCATCCCGCTGCTGCTGAAGATCAAGTTCGCCCTGTTCGACAAGCTCGTCTATTCGAAGCTCCGGGATGCCATGGGCGGACGCGTCGTGTACGCCGTCTCGGGGTCCGCTCCCCTGGGTCCGCGCCTCGGCCACTTCTTCCGCAGCCTCGGCGTGGTGATCCTCGAGGGCTACGGCCTCACCGAGACGACGGCGCCGGCGACCGTCAACCTCGCCACCAAGTCGAAGATCGGCACCGTCGGGCCCGTCCTCCCTGGTGTCGGCATCCGTCTCGCCGACGACGGCGAGATCCAGGTGCGCGGGGTGAACGTGTTCCGCGAGTACTGGCAGAACCCCGAAGCCACGGCCGAGGCGTTCGACGGCGAATGGTTCAAGACGGGCGACATCGGCGCGTTCGACGGTGACGGCTTCCTCGCCATCACCGGGCGAAAGAAGGAGATCATCGTCACCGCCGGGGGCAAGAACGTCGCCCCCGCGGCCCTCGAGGACCCCATCCGCGCCAACCCGATCGTCGGTCAGGTCGTCGTGGTCGGCGACCACAAGCCGTTCATCTCGGCCCTCGTGACGCTCGACCCCGAGATGCTGCCCACGTGGCTCGCGAACAACGGGCTGCCGGCCGACATGTCACTCGCGGACGCGGCGACCAACGAGAAGGTGCGCGCCGAGGTGCAGGGCGCGATCGACCGTGCGAACACGCGCGTCTCGCGCGCGGAGTCGATCCGCAAGTTCACGATCCTGCCCACCGAGTGGACCGAGGCCAGCGGGCATCTCACGCCGAAGATGAGCATCAAGCGCAATGTCATCGTGAAGGACTACGCCGACGCCATCGAGGACATCTACGCGGTGCCGATCAACACCACCAACGTCTCGCTGCCCTGACGCGAACGGGAAGCGGCCCGGCTCCTCACGAGGAACCGGGCCGTTTCCGTGTCATCCGCCGGGAGTGGACGCGCCTCGACGCGCATCCGGCTCCCGTGATGGGCGCGCGTCAGAACCAGTCGCTCTCGCGGATCTGGCGCATGGCCTCACGCCGCGTCTCGGCCGGGAGACGCGAGAGGTACAGCATGCCGTCGAGGTGGTCGGTCTCGTGCTGGAGCGCCTGCGCGAGCAAGCCCTCGCCCTCGAGCACGACCTCGTTGCCGTCGAGATCGATGCCGACGACCTTCGCCCACGGGTAGCGCGTCGCCTCGTGCCAGAGCCCAGGGACGGAGAGGCACCCCTCCCCCACGAGCTGCGGCTCGCCGCGGGTCTCGACAAGCACGGGATTCAGCACGTAACCGATGTCGCCGTCGATGTTGTAGCTGAACGCGCGCAGCCCCACACCGATCTGCGGGGCGGCGACTCCGGCGCGCCCGGGAGGCTCGACGGTGTCGAGGAGGTCGCGGACGAGCGCATGGATGCCGTCGTCGATCGTCTCGATCGTCGCACTGGGCGCGCGCAGGACCGGGTCGCCGAACAGGCGGATGGGCCGAACGGTCATGCTGCCGCCACCGGGGCGCGCAGACCCTCGACGACGGCCGCGGCCAGTTCGCGGGCCGCCAGACGGGTCTCGGGCTGAAGATCGCGGAACGAGATGGCGCTGCCGGCCGCGATCCGGGGGTCGTACGGCATCCGGATCACCGTCTGCACGCGCGTGCGGAAGTGCGCTTCGAGCTCGCTCTCGCGCACGAGCGGCGTGCCGGGTCGCGCGGAGTTCAGGACGACGATGGCCGAGCGCACACGGTCCGCGTAGCCGTTGGTCTCGAGCCACGTCAGGGTCTCGGACGCCAGCCGCGCCTCGTCGACCGAGAGTCCCGCCACGACCACGAGGGAGTCCGCGCGCTCGAGCGTCGCCTCCATCACCGAGTGGACGATGCCCGTGCCGGTGTCGGTCAGCACGATCGAGTAGTAGTGCGCGGCGACGTCGGCGACCTGACGGTAGTCGTCGTCGCTGAAGGCCTCGGACACACGGGGATCGGAATCGGATGCCAGGACGTCGAGGCGCGTGGCATCCCGCGCCACGATCGACGACACGTCGTGGTAGCCGTCGACCTCGTCGTGCGCGCGCACGAGATCGCGCACCGTGCGGCCGTTCGGCCGGCCCACGCGATCCGCGAGCGTTCCGCGATCGGGGTTCGCATCGACGGCGATGACGCGGTCGTCGCGTGCATCGGCGAGGGCCATCCCCAGGAGCGAGGTGACCGTGGTCTTGCCCACGCCGCCCTTGCGGGAGAGGACCGGCACGAAACGGGCACCTCCGGCGAGGGGCGCGGCGATGCGACGGTCGAGCTCTTTGCGCTGGCGGGCGCGGCGGCCGTCACCGAGGTTGATGCGGTGACCGGACACCGAGTACACGAGTTGCTGCCACAGCCCTTCGGGCTCGGGCCGGGCGACCTGGCGCGGGTCGAGCAGACGGTCGGCGGTGAGCAGATCGGGGCTCTCGCGTGCGTCGTCGATGGAGCTCAGCCGCTTCGACGCGAGCGTCAAGTCGGAGCCCGGGGTCCGGACGCGCTCGGCCGCGTGCGCGCGATCGACGCGGGCTGCTTCGCCCGCCTGGTGGATCTCACGGCGCGTCAGGGGCACGGTGCCGATCGCTCCCGTCGCGGCGCGCTCCGCGCGGGTGCGGGGGACGGAGCCGGTCGTGGTCGGGACCGCGCCGGTCGTGGGGATCGCGCCGGTGGCCGGAGCCGCGGCGGGCGTGGTCTCCGCGCTCGGGGCAGCAACGGAAGCCTGCTCGGCGTCGAGATCGTCGGGCTCCGGGGAGCCGGCCGCGACCGCTTGCGCCGCATCGGCCTTCGGGGCCGCGTTCGTCTCGGTGGGGCTCGCGTCGGACTCGCTCACGTCGACCTCATTCCGTTCGGGCGCATCCGTGGCGGGTTCGTCGGGCTCGGACTCGGCGGGCTCGAACTCGCCGTTCCCGAACTCATCTCCCGCGGGCTCGACATCGACGACCTCCGCGTCGGCGTGCTCGCGCGCACGCTGCTCCGGCTCGACCTGATCGAGATCCGAGTGCTCGGGCTCGAGGTGCTCGGGCTCGGGCTCGAGGTGCTCGGGCTCAAGGTCGTCCTCGTCCTCGGCGTGGGAGCCATCAGCCTGAGCGGCCTCGATGGACTCCGCCTCCGCGAGCTCCACCCCCGCCGGCTCGCGCTCCGCGGGCACGGAGTCAGCGGTCTCCGCGTGACCTGTCTCCGTGCTGCCGGAGTTCTCCGCCTCCGGAGCCTCCGACTCGGCCAGCTCCTGCTCCGCGAGCTCCCGCGCGACGAACTCCTCCTCGGAGGCGTCCTCGGCGTCGAGATCACCGGCGAGATCATCGGCAAGATCTTCGACAGTGGCATCCTCGACGGCGAGGTCAGCGACGGACAGGTCGTCCGAGGCGAGGTCATCGGCGGCGGCGCCCTCCGGGGCGAACTCCCCCTCGGGCTGAGATCCCGCGTCCTCCGCCTCGAAGACGTCGGTCGACAGCACGAGCTGCTGCGGGTCGGGCGCCGGATCGAACTCGTCGGTCGACAGGATCACCTGCGGTTCAACGCGCTCATCGTCGAACGCCGGAACGAACACCTCGTCGTGCGGGGCGGACGCGACGGACTCGCCGGGCTCGTCCGTCGGCACCTCCCCGACGATCTCGGCGTCGTGCACCTCGAGGTCGCCCTCGTTCTCGGCATCCACCTCGTCGTGGGGTTCGAGGATGATGTCGCCGGTCGGGAGGTGCTCCACGTGCGGGTCGTCGTGCGCGGACAACGGCGGGTCGACCTGCGGCTCGGGAACGTGGGTGAGAGCGGGCGCCTCGGCCCCGCTGTCGAGGGTGAACGGGGAGCCGATGTTCTCGAACATCCGGATCTCGGCTTCGTCGACCGGCACCTCATCTTCGACCACGTCGTCGTCGATGTCGTCATCGTGGGAGGTCACGGGCAGGTCGACACTGACCTGCGCGATGTGTCCTCCGAGGATGGTGATGCTGGCTGTGTCGAGATTCCCGCTCTCGTCGAGCACGCCGTGCTCGGCGTTCTCGTCGGGGTTCGCGTCGGTGCGGTCGGGGGTCACTGCAGTCTCCAAACGGGAAGAGGGCGCGAAAGCGCCCCCTCCCAGGTTACTGCGCGGGGCGGATTACCAGCAAAAGGTCTCCCGCTTCCACCTGCTGTGTGCTAGCGATCGCAACCCGCTCGACGACCCCGTCGACGGGTGACGTGATCGCCGCCTCCATCTTCATCGCCTCGATGGATGCCACGGCCTGACCGGCCGCGACCCGGTCGCCCGGGGCCGCTTTGAGCGTCACGACCCCCGAGAACGGGGCGGCGACCTGACCGGGCTTGGAGGTGTCGGCCTTCTCGGCCTGGCGGGCCTCGACGTCGATCGATCGGTCGCGGACGAACACGGGGCGGAGCTGTCCGTTCAGGGTGGTCATGACGGTGCGCATGCCCTTGTCGTCGGCCTCACCCACCGCCTCGAGCCCCACGAACAGCTGGACGCCGCGTTCGATCTCGACCGTGTGCTCGCCGCCCGCGCGCAGCCCGTAGAGGTAGTCGGCGGTGTCGAGCACGCTGAGGTCGCCGTAGGCGTCGCGGGTTTCCTCGAACGTCCGGGTGGGCCCCGGGAACAGGAGCCGGTTCAGTCGTGCACGCCGGTCCGCGGACTCCCCCGCCAGGGCCGTCGCGTCGTCATCGGTGAGCGGGGTCACCCCGATCTTCGCGTCTCGCCCGGCGAGCACCTTCGAGCGGAACGGCTCGGGCCAGCCGCCCGGAAGGTCGCCCAGCTCCCCCGCCATGAACGACACGACCGAGTCGGGCACGTCGTACTTCTGCGGGTTCTGCTCGAAGTCCGCCGGGTCGGCCTTGACCGCCGCGAGATGCAGAGCGAGGTCGCCCACCACCTTCGACGACGGGGTGACCTTCGGCACCCTCCCGAGGATGCGGTCGGCGGCCGCGTACATGTCCTCGATGAGTTCGAAGTCGTCGGCCAAGCCGAGGGCGATCGCCTGCTGCCGCAGGTTCGACAACTGCCCGCCCGGGATCTCGTGACGGTACACGCGACCGGTGGGCCCCGCGAGGCCCGACTCGAACGGACGGTACAGGTGGCGGACGGCCTCCCAGTACGGCTCGAGGTCGCTGACCGCGGACAGGTCGAGACCGGTGTCCCGCTCGGTGTGGGCGAGGGCTGCGACGAGGGCGGACAGCGACGGTTGGCTCGTGGTGCCCGCCATGGGCGCGGCGGCCGCGTCGACGGCATCCGCGCCCGCCGCCGAGGCGGCCAGCAGGGTCGCGAGCTGTCCTCCGGCGGTGTCGTGCGTGTGCACGTGGACCGGCAGGTCGAAGCGCTCGCGCAACGCCGACACGAGCTTCGCGGCCGCAGCCGGGCGGAGCAGGCCCGCCATGTCCTTGATCGCGAGGATGTGGGCTCCCGCATCGACGATCTGCTCGGCCAGACCCAGGTAGTAGTCGAGCGTGTACAGCTTCTCGGCCGGGTCGAGCAGGTCACCGGTGTAGCAGACCGCCACCTCGGCGACCGCGGTGCCGGTGTTCAGCACCGCGTCGATCGCGGGACGCATCTGCGAGACGTCGTTCAGGGCGTCGAAGATCCGGAAGATGTCGACTCCGGATGCCGCAGCCTCGGCGACGAAGGCATCCGTCACCTCCGTCGGGTACGGGGTGTAGCCGACCGTGTTGCGCCCGCGGAGGAGCATCTGGATCGCGACGTTCGGCAGCGCTTCGCGCAGCGCGTCGAGCCGCTCCCACGGGTCTTCGCCCAGGAAGCGGAGGGCGACGTCGTAGGTCGCGCCTCCCCACGCCTCGACCGAGAGCAGACCCGGGGTCATGCGGGCGACGTACGGCGCCACGCGGACGAGATCGCGGGTGCGGACGCGGGTCGCGAGCAGCGACTGGTGGGCGTCGCGGAACGTGGTCTCGGTGACGGCGAGGGCAGTCTGCTCGCGCAGGGCCTTCGCGAAGCCCGCGGGACCGAGTTCCTGCAGGCGCTGGCGCGATCCCGCGGGGGCCGGGGCCACGAGGTCGACCGCGGGGAGCTTGGCTCCCGGGTCGACGGAGAGCGGGTTCTCGCCGTTCGGGCGGTTGACGGTCGTGTCGACGAGCCACGACAGGATCTTGGTCCCGCGGTCCTTCGACTCGCGCCCACGCAGCAGCTCGGGACGCTCGTCGATGAACGAGGTGCTGAGGTCGCCGGCGACGAAGGCCGGATCGTCGAGGACGGCCTGCAGGAACGGGATGTTCGTCGAGACGCCGCGGATGCGGAACTCCGCCAGCGCGCGGCGGGCGCGGGCGACCGCCGCGGGGAAGTCGCGCCCGCGGCACGACAGCTTCGACAGCATCGAGTCGAAGTGGGGGCTCACCTGCGAACCCGCCGCCGTGGTACCACCGTCGAGACGGATGCCCGCTCCACCCGGTGAGCGGTACGTGGTGATCTTGCCCGTGTCGGGGCGGAAGCCCTGCGTCGGGTCTTCCGTCGTGATGCGGCACTGGAGGGCGGCGCCACGCAGGTGGATGTCGCCCTGCTCGAGGTGCAGGTCGGCGAGCGTCGCCCCCGCGGCGATGCGCATCTGCGACTGCACGAGGTCGACGTCGGTGACCTCCTCGGTGACCGTGTGCTCGACCTGGATGCGGGGGTTCATCTCGATGAAGACGACCTCTCCCGCTCGGGGTCCCGCGGTCTCGAGGAGGAACTCGACCGTTCCCGCGTTCTGGTAGCCGATCGACCGCGCGAAGGCGACCGCGTAGCGGTGCATATCCTGACGGACCGCGTCGTCGAGGTTCGGAGCCGGCGCGATCTCGATGACCTTCTGGTGGCGCCGCTGCACCGAGCAGTCGCGCTCGAACAGGTGGACCGTCTCGCCCGTGGCATCCGCGAGGATCTGCACCTCGACGTGACGCGGGCGCTGCACGGCCTGCTCGAGGAACATCCGCGGGTCGCCGAACGCGCTCTGCGCCTCGCGCATCGCCTCGGCGAGGGCCGGCGCGAGTTCGCCGAGCGTCTCGACGCGACGCATGCCGCGGCCTCCCCCACCGGCGACGGCCTTGGCGAAGAGCGGGAAGCCGATCTCGTCGGCCTGCGCCAGCAGCGCGTCGATGTCGTCGGAGGCCGGCGTCGACCGGAGCACCGGCACGCCCGCGGCGATCGCGTGCTCCTTCGCGGTGACCTTGTTGCCCGCCATCGAGAGCACCTCCGCCGGCGGGCCGATGAACGTGATGCCGTGCGCGGCCGCCTTCTCGGCGAGCTCCGGGTTCTCGGACAGGAAGCCGTAGCCGGGGTAGATGGCATCCGCTCCGCACTCCCGAGCGACCCGGATGATCTCGTCGACGTCGAGGTACGCGCGGACGGGGTGACCCCGCTCGCCGATCTGGTACGCCTCGTCGGCCTTCAGGCGGTGGAGCGAGGCGCGATCCTCGTACGGATAGACCGCGACCGTGCGCGCACCGACCTCGTAGGCGGCGCGGAACGCGCGGATCGCGATCTCCCCGCGATTGGCGACCAGGATCTTCGAGAACATGCGCACCTCACGTCAAGCTGGGAGAGCTGAATGTGCTCACAGCCTAGGGGACGGTAACGTAGACCCTCGTGCACGTACTCTCCGTCAGCTCTTTGAAAGGCGGGGTCGGCAAGACGACCGTGACGCTCGGGCTGGCATCCGCCGCCTTCGCACGTGGCGTTCGCACTCTTGTCGTCGACCTCGACCCCCAGTCCGACGTGTCGACCGGCATGGACATCTCGGTCGCCGGCCGGCTCAACATCGCCGACGTCCTGGCGAACCCGAAAGAGAAGGTCGTCCGCCAGGCCATCACCACCAGCGGGTGGGCGAAGGTCCACCCGGGCACGATCGACGTCCTCATCGGCAGCCCCTCGGCGATCAACTTCGACGGCCCGCACCCGAGCGTCCGCGACGTGTGGAAGCTCGAGGAGGCCCTCGCGACCATCGAGAGCGAGTACGACCTCGTCCTCATCGACTGCGCCCCCTCGCTCAATGCCCTCACGCGTACCGCGTGGGCGGCGAGCGACCGCGTCATCGTCGTGACCGAGCCGGGCCTGTTCTCCGTCGCCGCCGCCGACCGCGCCCTGCGCGCGATCGAAGAGATCCGTCGCGGGCTCTCCCCCCGCCTCCAGCCACTCGGCGTCGTCGTCAACCGCGTGCGCCCGCAGTCGATCGAGCACCAGTTCCGCATCAAGGAGCTGCGCGACATGTTCGGCCCGCTCGTCCTGAACCCCCAGCTGCCCGAGCGCACCTCGCTGCAGCAGGCACAGGGTGCCGCGAAGCCGCTCCACGTGTGGCCCGGAGACTCGGCGCAGGAGCTCGCCGCCGATTTCGACGCGCTGCTGGACCGGATCGTGCGCACCGGTCGCATCCCGGTCGAGGGCGACGCTCCCTCGGCCTGAGCCCGCCCCTCCCCGGCCGAGTGCTCGTCGCCGGGCAGCGTGACCTCGCGCCAGCCCGTTCCCGTACCGTCACGCGGAGAACCCGGCCGACACGCCGGCACCCGGCATCCCGAACCGGCGTGTCGACCACGACCTCCGCATGACGGCCCACCCCAGACCCAGACCCGAGCCACGGCGACACCCCCGGCCCCGGTGCAGCGCGCGGCCGACACCCGCGCCACCCGTACCGTCACGCGGAGAACCCGGCCGACACGCCGGACACCCGGCATCCCGAACCGGCGTGTCGACCCCGGCCTCCGCATGACGGCACACCCCAGACCCAGCGGGCCTCAGCTACACGCCGGACGGACGCCGAGGCGTGGACCGACGGGCCCGGAACCGGGGCATGCCCGGACCGGCCCGACGAAAGAACCCCGGATGCCACGGCACCCGGGGTTCGAGAAGCGTCGGGGTCAGGCCGTGCGTGCGGCGCGACGCGCGGCGAGTTCGTCGACCGCGTCGGCGGATGCGGCCTCGAAGTCGACGAGCGTCGACTCGACCTCGCGCAGGACCTTGCCGACGGCGATGCCGAAGACACCCTGGCCGCGGCTCACGAGGTCGATGACCTCGTCGTTGGAGGTGCACAGGTACACCGAGGCGCCGTCGCTCATCAGTGTCGTTCCGGCGAGGTCGCGGATACCCGCGGCGCGGAGCTGGTCGACGGCCGTACGGATCTGCTGGAGCGAGATGCCGGTGTCGAGGAGGCGCTTGACGAGCTTGAGCACGAGGATGTCGCGGAAGCCGTAGAGACGCTGCGATCCGGAACCGCTCGCTCCGCGGACGGTGGGGACCACGAGTTCGGTGCGAGCCCAGTAATCGAGCTGACGGTACGTGATGCCGGCGGCGCGTGCGGCCACCGCTCCGCGGTAGCCGGTGTCGTCGTCCATCTCGGGCAGACCGTCGGTGAAGAGGAGCTCGGTGGCGAACCGGGGTTCACCGACTGTGTCGCCAGCGGTCATGCTCGCGTCCCTCCTCATCGGCTCGATATCCCCACGCTAGATCAGCCATGCGCCCGCGGCAATGACATCCGGTCGGAGCGCTTCGGCGTGTCGCGCTCAGGACAGCATCCGGTCGATGGCGTCGCGCACGAAGAGGCTTCGCACCTCGTCGAGACGCGCGGCGAGTTCGGGCGCGAGTTCGCTCGCCCGGGCCCGGGATGCCGCATCTGGGCGTCGCAGGAGCGCGGACAGCGCGGACTCGACCAGGGCGGCCTCGCGCTCGGCGCTCTGGCGGAGAGAGCGCACGTGGCGCGGCTCGATGCCGTGACGGTCGAGCGCGACGAGCGTGCGCAGGAGCGAGACCGTCTGCTCGGGATACGACTCGGCGGCCGTGATCACGCCGGTGCTGATCGCGTCGTTGAGAAGCTGCGGGCCGGCTCCGGTCGTGGCGAGGAGCTCGTCACGGCGATAGCGACGGGGCGTCGCGGTCATCGACGGCATCGACGTCGGCGGAGCCGGGTTTCGCCCGGCGTCGAGATCGGCCAGGTAGTCGCGGATAACCGCGAGCGGGAGGTAGTGGTCGCGCTGGAGCGTCAGCGCCATGCGAAGCCGCTCGAGGTCGGCCGCGGAGAACTTGCGATAGCCCGACTCGGTCCGCGTCGGCGACACGATGCCCTGCACCTCGAGGAAGCGAAGCTTGCTCGAGGTGAGCGCGGGGAAGTCCGGCGTGAGGCGCGCCAGCACCTGGCCGATGCTCAGCAGCCCCGAGGCCGCCGGACGACCGCGGGCGGGGGCTGCCGCCATCAGTTGTCTGCCGGCGGCAGATCGACGGGCGAGACGAAGAAGTTGAGACGGAACTTGCCGATGCGCACCTCGGCACCGTTGGCGAGCACCGAGCGGTCGACGCGCTCACCGTTGACGTAGCTGCCGTTCAGCGACCGCTGGTCGACGATCTCGAACGAGGTGCCCGAACGCGTGATCTCGGCGTGACGGCGCGAGACCGTGACGTCGTCGAAGAAGATGTCGGCCTCGGGGTGACGCCCGACCGTCGTGACGTCGGTGTCGAGCAGGTAGCGCGCACCGGTCGTCGGACCCGAGCGGACGATGAGGAGGGCGACGCGCGACGGCAGGGCGTCGATCGCCTCCAGTTCGGCCTCGTTGAGGTCGGCACCGAAGGGGACGAAGGACAGATCGGCGTCGTGGCCGAACGTCTGCGTCGTGTCGTGCGACCGCTCCGACGCGGGGGCGTCGGCCGCGCGACGGATGTCGTCGCGCTCGAATCTGCGTGTCTCGTCCACGGCTTCTCCTTCTTCTTCACCATCACCGATCGATCCGACGTGAACGGTCGAACCGACCTCGCGCGGTCGTGGTGGGGGCTTCGTCTGTGCTGTTGTCTCGACGCCGAGCATCGCTGTTCGGGTTGCGCCGATCGCCCGACGGGACACTCGAACCTACCGATCACACGTCCGCCGTGTCGAGTCCGTTGCCCCGCTCCACCCTGACGCACCGTGGAACGATGCGCATCGAGGCGAAGCGTGGACAGTCGAACAACACCAATTCTTTCACCTCGCCGACCTCTCGTCGTCCCCCTCACCTCCTTCGCGTCCGGGGAACGCGCTCGAGCCCCGTGCCTTCTCTGTCGTTAGGGTCGAAGGGTGACTTCCTCCGCACCCCGCCGTCGCGTGTCCGCCTTCGTCGCGAGCCTGCTGGTCGCTCTCGTCGCCCTTCTCGTGCTCCCAGCGAGCCCCGCGTTCGCGCACGACGAACTGGTGTCGACGGACCCGCCCGCTGACGCGGTGCTCGACGCACTTCCGGAACAGATCACGTTCACCTACAGCGCAGACATCCTCACCGAGCAGGGCACGGCCGTCGTCGAGGTCACCGACGCCACCGGCGCCTCGCTCACGGAGGGGACGCCGGTCGTCTCGGGCACCGACGTGACGCAGACGCTGGCGGGCTCGGCATCCGGTGCCGTCACCGTGAAGTGGCGCGTCGTCTCGAGCGACGGCCACCCGATCGACGGCACCTTCTCGTTCACCGTGAACGCGGCGACCCCGACACCGACGGCGACCGCGTCGACGCCCACCGCGACCCCGACCGCACCGGCGACCACGACCCCGACGGCGACGACCCCGGATGCCACGGCGACACCGTCCGAGACCGCCTCGAGCGCGTCTCCCCTGCCGTGGATCCTCCTCGTGGTGGCGCTCGTGATCGTCGCCGGAGCGATCGTGTGGCTCTTCGTCGCGAGGGGGCGGAGCGGGTCGTCGGGAGGCGGTTCCACGGGCACCGCCGGACGATAGGATTTCCTCATGCCTCATTACGATCTGGTCATTCTTGGTGCGGGTCCCGGCGGGTACGTGGCTGCAGTGCGCGGAGCGCAGCTCGGCCTGTCGGTCGCGATCGTCGAAGAGAAGTACTGGGGCGGTGTCTGCCTCAACGTGGGCTGCATCCCCTCGAAGGCGCTGCTGCGCAACGCCGACCTCGCGCACACCTTCCACGCCAAGGCCGACCTGTTCGGCATCTCGGGCGACGTGCACTTCGACTTCGGCAAGGCGTTCGACCGTTCCCGGTCGGTGGCGGCCGGCCACGTCAAGGGCATCCACTACCTGATGAAGAAGAACAAGGTCACCGAGCACGAGGGCCGCGGATACTTCGCCGACGACCACACGCTCGATGTGACCCTGACCGACGGCTCCAAGGAGCAGGTCACCTTCGACAACGTCATCATCGCCACGGGTTCTACCGTCCGCCTCCTTCCCGGCGTCACCCTGAGCGAGAACGTCGTGACCTACGAGGAGCAGATCCTCAACCGCGAGCTCCCCTCCTCGATCGTCATCGTCGGTGCCGGCGCGATCGGCATGGAGTTCGCCTACGTCATGACGAACTACGGCGTGAAGGTCACGATCATCGAGTTCCTCGACCGCGCCCTGCCCAACGAGGACGCCGAGGTCTCGAAGGAGATCCAGAAGCAGTACAAGGGCTACGGCGTCGACATCCTCACCTCGACCAAGGTCGAGTCGGTCACCGACCACGGCGACAAGGTCACCGTCGCGTACACCGCGAAGGACGGCTCGCAGGGCTCGATCGACGCCGACCGCGTGCTCATGTCGATCGGTTTCGCCCCCAAGGTCGAGGGCTTCGGCCTCGAGAACACCGGTGTGAAGCTCACCGAGCGCGGCGCGATCGACATCGACGACCACATGCGCACGAACGTGCCGCACATCTACTCGATCGGCGACGTCACCGCGAAGCTGCAGCTCGCCCACGTGGCCGAAGCGCAGGGCGTCGTGGCCGCGGAGACCATCGCGGGCGCTGAGACCCAGACCCTCGGCGACTACCGCAACATGCCGCGCGCCACCTTCTGCAACCCGCAGGTCGCCTCGTTCGGCCTCACGGAGCAGCAAGCGCGCGACGCCGGCCACGACATCAAGGTCGCGAAGTTCCCCTTCTCGGCCAACGGCAAGGCGAACGGCCTCGGCGAGCCCGTGGGCTTCGTCAAGCTCATCGCCGACGCCGAGACGCTCGAGCTCATCGGCGGCCACCTGATCGGTCCGGATGTCTCCGAGCTCCTGCCCGAGCTGACCCTCGCGCAGAAGTGGGACCTCACCGCTCTCGAGGCGGCCCGCAACGTGCACACCCACCCGACACTGTCGGAGGGTCTGCAGGAGGCGTTCCACGGCCTCGTGGGGCACATGATCAACCTCTGATCGCCGACACGAAAAGGCCCGCCCGGTTCTCCCGGCGGGCCTTTTCGTTTTCGTTGCCCCGGATGGGGGCTCGGGTTCTCAGTGGCCGAGCGTGCGGGCCAGTTTGGACCCGGATGCCGCGGGGCGACCGCCCGCGGCGAACACCGCCGCGTCGACCGCGGCGAAGAACCCCGCGCGGGCCTCGTCATCGGCGGGACCGGCGGGGCCGAGCTCGACCTCCCACTCACGCCACGCGGATTCGACGCCACGACGCTCGTCCGTCGCGCGGACGCGATCGTCGACGAATTCGGCGACCTCTCCCCCGTCGGCGTCGAGGAGCGCATACGCCGTGCGGTGATTCCGCACCCGCGCGAGCGGCGTGAACGGCGGCGCGGCGATCGAGGCGACGGCATCCTGAACCGCCGGAGGCACGACCGGCTCGGCGTCGGGATCGACGTCGGCCTCGAGGGGCCACTGCGTCTCGGTGCGCCCCCCGGCCTGCGCGGGACCCTTCACGTGCCACCCGGCGTCGGGACCACCGAAACGGCGGCGCACCGCGACGCCTGCGCGAGCGAGGTCGGCCGCGGGGGTGTCGAGGTACCGCGCGTCGAGATCACGCGGCTCGGGCTCGCCGACGCGCACGACGCCGGGAAGCGCCGACCAGTCGGGAAGCGGTGTGGTCTCGTCGACGTCGTACTTCGACTCGACCTCGACGCTCGAGGCCCCGTGGGAGCCTGCGCTCAATCGTCGCGCCCGTCGACGTCGGGGTTGATGTCTTCGGTCTCTTCGACGAAGGCGAAGACGGCCTGGGTCGGGCCGTCGGACTCGCCCGTGTGCTCGAGGCCGCCCTCGCGGCGGTAGACCAGCTGACCCTCGCTGTAGGGCATGATCAGCGTGTCGTCGGACTCGTTCTCGAGCGGGAGCACCTGCCCGTCGAGCGGGCCCCCGGTCAGTCGTGCAATAGCCATATCGTCAGCGTAGACCGCCCCTCCGACACCGCCGGGCGCCTTGACAGGGCTGGCCTAGAATCGCTCGGGTGACGACGACGGACCTGCCCGGGGAGCGACCGTTCGTCTTGCTCGCCACCCGCGCCGAAGACCGCCCGGCCGACGAGGAGTACGCCCTCTTCCTGCGCTACACCGGCCTCCCACCCGAGCGGCTGCTCCGTGTGCGGCTGGAGCGCGACGCCATGCCGGACCTCGACCTCGATGAGGTCTCGGGCATCCTCGTCGGCGGCAGCCCGTTCAACGCGTCGGACCCTCTCGAGAAGAAGTCCGCGGTCCAACGTCGGGTCGAGGCCGAGATGGGCGCGCTCGTCGACGACGTGGTCGCGCGCGACCTCCCCTTCCTGGGCGCGTGCTACGGCGTCGGGACGCTGGGAACCTACCTGGATGCCGAGATCGACGGCACCTTCTCGGAGCCGATCAGCGTGGTCGACGTGACCTTGACCGATGCCGGTCGCGCGGATCCCCTCGCCGTCGGGATGCCCCGCACCTTCGCGGCGTTCGTCGGCCACAAGGAGGCGATCACGACGCTGCCGCCGCGAGCGACCCTGCTGGCGTCGTCACCGACGTGCCCGGTGCAGATGTTCCGGGTGGGCGAGAACGTCTACGCGACGCAGTTCCACCCCGAGCTCGACGTCGACGGGATCGTCACGCGCATCCACGCGTACGCGGCGTTCGGATACTTCGCCGCCGACGAGCTGGACCTCACGCTCGCGGCGGTGCGGCGTGCTCCCGTCCACGCTCCCTCGCGCCTGCTCCGCACGTTCGTGGAGCGGTACGCGCGCTGAGGTCGCGTCCCCGGCGCGCGGGAGGTCGTCTCGTCGTGGCGCGTGACGTCAGGCGCGCGTGCGGGGATCCTCCCGGACCACCTCGATCGCGGCTGTCACGGCGGGGTGCGCGCGCCGCAGGTAGGGCTCGAGTCCGAGGTCGACGAGGTGCACGCGCCCGGCGAGCCCGGGCCCGCGCCCGCGCACGAGGCCGGCCTTCAGGGCACCGAACGTGACCGTGACATCGGCGGGGAGGACGATGGCATCCGCGGTCCCGTCGTCGGGGTCGAGGCCGCTCGGCACGTCGACGGCGACGACGCGCGGCCGGTCGGGAAGCGCCAGGAGGCGCTCGACGAGGGCACGGGCGCTCCCCCGGAGCCGACGGTCGGCGAGGCGTCCGATGCCGAGGATGCCGTCGAGGACGAGGGCGTACTCATCCACGTGGGTGGAGGCCTCCGACACGGAGACGACGCGTGCACCCGCGGCCACCGCCGCGTCGAGGGCTTCGCGGTGGACGCGGTCGCGGACGAGGACGACGTCGACGCGGTCGGCCACGGCGACCAGATCGGCGGCGGCGAACAGCGCATCGCCCCCGTTGTCTCCCGCGCCGGCGAGAACGAGGACCGCACCCGGGGCGACGCGGAGCTCGGCGATCGCGACGTCGGCGAGAGCCCGAGCCGCCCAGCGCATGAGGGGACGCCCCTCGGCCAGAAGCGGGGCCTCGGCGGCACGGACGGCGTCGGCGGTGTAGGCCGCGACCCGCGCGGCAGCGGACTCAGCCACGGGATGCCGCCCGCTCGGCGTCGTCCTCACGATCCGCCGCGGCGGGGTCGTTCTTCGCGAGCGTCTCGCGCTCCTTGGCTTCCGCCTCGCGGGCGGCCTCCAGCTCGCCCGTGGCGGCCCGCACCGCTTTCTCGGCACGGCGGACGCGGAACTGGATCAACGTGGTCGCGCCGTACTTCGCGCGCACCCGGTCGTGGTCTTCTTCGGTCGCGACCGTGATCCAGGCTCCGGCGATGAGGATGACCTGGCTCGACAGGTTGAGCCACAGCAGCAGCGCGATGAGCGACGCGAACGTGGTCAGCAGCGGGTTGTTGCCCGCCCCGCCGACGAACAGGCCCGACAGCTGCTGCAGCACGACCAGGCCGACACCTCCGAGCAGCGCACCGCGCCACAGCGTGCGGCGACGGGTCTTCACGCCCGACAGCGCAGCGAACGCGACCGCCACCGCGGCGGTGTCGAGCGCCAGGACGACGATCGTCGAGAGCGCCCACGTCAGCACGGCGGTGACCCACGAGTCCGCGGAGATGCCGAGGAGACCGCGCACGAAGGTGAGACCGGCCGTCGCGAGGAACGTCACGAGGGCGGCCCCCACGAGCGCGATACCGATGCCGACGGCGACGGCGAGATTGCGCACGATGACGAGGACGGGGAGCGTGTCGTCGGTGGTCACTCCCGCGATCTGGCGGAGGGCCGTCCGCAGGGAGCCGATCGCACCGATCGCCGCGCCGAGCAGACCGACCGTCGCGATCACGCCCGCGATGGTGAACTCCGTCGGCGCTTTGATCTCGCTGACGTCGAGCAGCCCGTCGGTGCCGACCAGCCCGGGCACGACGTTGTTCACCGACCGCTCGAGCGCGGCGAGGCCCTCGGGGTTGCCCGAAAGCCAGACCGCGGCGGCGGAGAAGCCGAGCAGCACCGCGGCGAACAGGCTGAAGAGGGTCCGGTAGGTGACGCTGTCGGCGAGCGTGGGCCCCCGCGCGCCCGAGTAGACGAGGAAGGCGCGCACGAGGCGGAGCGACAGAGCCCACGCGGTGACGCGACGGATGAGGTCGGCCATGGCCTCAGCGTATCGAGGCGAACCACCCTGCTCATCGGGGGTTGACCGCCGCGCCCGGCGCCGACAGAACTCGCTCCGGCCCGCCGATCGTCGCCGTCACGGCCCCGTGATCACCCGCCACCACGCGCCGAACAGCAGGAACGGCCCGAACGCGATCGACCCGCCTCGCGCCCCGGCGAGCAGGACGCCCGCGGCACCGATCCCGCCCGCGAGGAAGGCGAGCGCGATTCCGGATGCCACGGCCTCGAGGCCCTGCCACCCGAGCACCGCCCCGCAGAGGGCCGCCAGCTTGACGTCTCCCCCGCCGAACGCCGCCGGCCGCGCGAGGTGCACCGCGAGACACCCCGCGAATGCGCTGAGGGTTCCGGCCGCGATCCCCGCGAGCCGACCGGGCTCGCCGATCGCGAACGCGGCGCCGCCCAGCAACACCACCACCGCGGCGCCGCCCGGCACCAGGATCGCGTCGGGGAGGCGTCGGGTCTGTACGTCGACCATCGCGAGCACCACGCTGAGACCCGCGAACACCGACAGAGCGGCAGCCAGAGGCCATGGCATCCGGGGCCTCAGGCGTCGAGCACGAGAAGGTCGACGACGACGATGTCGCCGGGAGAGATGCCCTCGGCGTCGCGCACGGCGCGTTTGAGGGGAAGAACGTAGACCCCGCCGGCCTGGGGGAAGATCGACGTGCGGAAGACCGAGCCGCCGATCGTCGCGTCGACGCGGACACCGCCGAAGCCTCGGCGGAAGGTCTGCGTCTCGCGGATGTCGTCGCTCAGCTCGGGCGGAAGGGCCACGAAATACCAGTCGCTGTCGGTGCGAGCCTCCCACCGGTAGACATCGCCCTCGAAACGCACGATCACGTGGTGCTCCTTCCGTCGCTGGTCACCCTACGGGGGACCTCCGACGCCGGCTCGGCGTTCTCCCCTGTGCAGAAGGAGTGCGACGTGGCTTCCGGTCGCCCGCACAGCGCGTGAGGGCAGGATCACAGGAGAATCCCGGCCGCCCGCGCCGGCTCGGCGTACGCGCGCGCGAGGGTCGCGACCGTGTCGTGGGCGTTCAGGCCGCTCGGATTGGGCAGGACCCACGTGGGGACCCCGGCGATCTCGTCGTCCTGCCGCCCCGCGACGGCTTTCGGGTGCGGGAAGCCCTCGCGGTACGCCGTCAGCCCGACCACCGCGATCGCGCGCGGACGCCACGCGGCGACGCGCTCCGTCAGCGCCGCCGCCCCGGCTCGCAGTTCCTCGCGCGAGAGCTCGTCGGCGCGCGCCGTCGCCCGGGCGACGAGGTTCGACACGCCGAGCCCGGCGCCGAGGATCATGCTCCGGTCCGCGTCGCTCAGCGGCTCCGCGTACCGCGGGAGGCGCGGCAGGATCCCCGCCTCGACGAGCGCCGGCCAGAAGCGATTGCCCGGCCGCGAGAAGGGTGTTCCGGTCGCCGCCGTCCACAGGCCGGGGTTGATCCCGACGAAGAGCAGCCGGACCCCGGGCTCGACGAGGTCGGGGATCGTGGCATCTCGGTACGACTCCAGCTCGGCACGCGTATACCCCATGAGACCACTATGACCATTACTGCAGCGGGATCCGGCTCATCTGCCAGGATCGGAGGAATGGATGCCGTGCCCGCGCTCACCGAGGTCCCCGCGCCGCAGTTCGTCATCGTCGGCGACAACTTCCGGCTGGCGACGTACACGTGGGGCGACCCCGACGCGGAAGCCGTCCTGTGCGTCCACGGCTTCGGGTCGAGCACGCGCGACAACTGGGTCAACACGGGGTGGGTGCGCGACCTCTTGCGCGCCGGCTTCCGGGTCGTCGCCGTGGATCAGCGCGGACACGGTGCGAGCGACAAGCCGCACGACGCCGCGTCGTACACGATGCCGACGCTCGTGAGCGACCTCGTCGCGGTCCTCGACACCTATCTGCTGGATTCGGTGCGCTACCTGGGCTATTCACTCGGCGGCCGGGTGGGGTGGCAGCTGGCCGTCGACGCGCCCGAACACGTCGAGCGGGCGGTGCTGGGCGGCATCCCGGACGGTCGTCCGCTGGCCCGGCTGAAGGTCGACCAGGCTCGCGCGTTCCTGGACCACGGCACGCCGGTGGAGGATGCCACGACCCTCCGCTACGTCTCGCTCGCCGAGCGCGTACCCGGCAACGACCTGCGGGCCCTCGTCGCGATCGCGGAGGGCATGCGGCTCGGCGAGACCGATCCCGACCCCGCGTCGCCGCCGCAGCAGCCGGTGCTCATCGCGACGGGGACCGAGGATCCGATCCACGATCAGTCGCAGCATCTCGCCTCGCTCCTGCCGCACGGCGAGTTCGCCGACATTCCCGGCCGTCACCACGTGAACGCGCCGGGGGCGCGGACCTTCCGCGAGGCCGGGGTGGAGTTCCTCTCGCGCGAGAGCTGAGCCTGAGCCCCGCCGCGCCGAGGGCTCATCACCCGCAGTCGTACACCGTGCCGGGCGCGGACGCGTCGACCGTGCAGTTCTGCTCGACCCACTGGCGGATCTGCGCCGAGGCCGTCTCCGTGCTCGAGGAGCCGCCGGATCCGGCCGCGCCTCCGCCGCCTCCCGTTCCGCCGAAGCCCGTCCCCCCGAATCCCGCCGCGCCGCCACCCGCCCCGCGGTCCTCGCCGCCGATGACGTACCGGATTTCGCCGGACTGGACGAGCGAGACGAACCTGTCGAGCGTCGGGACGTCGTCGCTGCCGTTGAACCCACCGATCGGAAGGATCGACGCCCCGTCGGTCGCGAGGATGAGGGATGCCGCCTGCTGGGCGCCGAAGGTGGCCGCGACGTAGGTCGATCCCGTGTCGCGCGCCTCCAGCCAGGCGACGAGCTCGCTGTCGGCGCTTTGGGCCATGCCCTGCCGGCCGCCGGCGCCCGGCGTCGTGCCGTTTCGTCCGCTCCCCGGAACCGTCCCCGAGCCACCCGACGCGAAGCCGGAGCGGGGACCGCCCTGACCGCCGCCCTGCGCGGTGCCCTGACCGCCGGCCTGGCCACCGCCCTGGCCACCGCCCTGCCCACCGGCCTGCGCGCCGCCCGGGAACGAGCCGCCGTCGGTGCGGGCGCCTGTTCCCTGTCCGCCGGGGCCCCGACCCGCGCCGCCGAAGCCGCCGGCCGACATCTCGGACACGCCGCCGGCGACGGGGTTGATCGAACTCGGGTGCGCGATGGTGACCGCGGACCACACGGTCGGCGTGAGCAGGAGCCCCACGACCATCGCGACCGTGGTCATCATGCGCGCGCGGTGGCGCGAGAGGAGCAGCGCGACCGCCACGGCGGCGGCCGCGGCCTGAACCAGCGAAACGGGGATGCTGTAGCCGCCGTACGAGAAGCCGAAGATCACCGCGGTGAGCCCCGCGACACCGACGATCGCGATCTGCGGCCAGACCGTGCCCGCCCGATGTGCGGCGGTGAGCGCGACGGCTACGACGAGGGCGAGCGGGATCGCGAGAGCCGCCGTGTAGAACTGGTGCATCCCGGCCACGGTCGAGAACATCGCCGCGAAGGTGAACGTCCAGACCGTCAGCAGCACGGTGAGCGGCCGCGGGAAACGGAGGATCCAGAGCACGACGATGCCGATCAGCGCTGCCGGGATCAACCAGGCGATCTGCCCGGCCAACTGCGCGTTGAACAGGCGCAGGATGCCCGGGTCGCCGGAGAAGGGCGGCGTGAAGGACTCGTAGGTCGTGCTGTCGGCCGTCGCGCCGAAGCGCCCCAGACCGTTGTACCCGAAGACCATCTCCCACGGGTTGTCGCCGATCGTGCTGCCGATGTAGGGCCGGCTGCCGGAGGGGATGAGCGAGACGATCGCCACCCACCAGAGCGACGTCGCGAGGCTCACCGCTCCCGCGACGGCGAGGTGCACGAGACGCCGCCCCCACGCCTGACGGGTGCAGAGGTAGGCCGCCGCGAGCGCGGGCCAGACCGCCCACGCCTCGAGCATGTAGAACTGGAAAGACAGGCCGATGAAGGCTCCCGCCGCGACGAGCCACCCGACGCTCTTCGTCTGGACCGCCCGCACCGACGCCCACGCCGTCAACGACAGGCCGAAGACGAAGAACGACTCCGGCTGGTTGGACCGCGAGACGGCGACGAGGATCGGGGTGACGGCGACGATCGCCCCGGCGAGAAGACCCGCGCGGATCCCCGCGAGGCGTCGGGCCGTGACGGCGGTGATGAGCGCGGCGGCCGTGGCGGCGAGCGCGTTGGGCAGGATGACCGTCCACGCCGAGTACCCGAAGACCCGCACGAACAGCGCGGGGATCCAGAACGAGCCGGGGATCTTGTCGAGGGTGACCGTGCCCGCGGGGTCCACGGCGCCGAAGAAGAAGTTCGACCACGACCGGCTCATCGACAGCGCGATCGACGCGTAGTACTCGGACGGTGCGCCCGCCCAGACCTGCCATCCGCTGAGGATCAGTGCCAGGGTGCCGACCCCGATCAGACCCCACATCCAGGTCCGCCGGCGAGGGGCGGGTGGAGCCTCGGCCTCGCGGGGCGGGGCGGAGGGCGAGTCGAGGGTGGCGGTCATGCCGGGATGGTAGGCAGGCGTTCACTCACGGTTGCTTCAGCGCACCTATGAGCCAGACGTGTATCAGGCCGCGACGGGTGAGCCGGTGTCCCCGTCTCCGTGCGCCTGTCCGCGCGCCTCCCCGCGCGCCCGTCCGTGCGCGACGCGCCGCGGAACGGGGCGGGTCACGACGCGGCGACCGACAGCTTCGGTGAGGACGGCGCTTTCGTCGCCACGGCCTGAAGCCCGACGCGCACCGTCTGCCCCGGCGCGAGCGTCGACGCCCAGTCGGCACTCTGGCACGTGACCGTCGTGCCGGAGAGGCGGCAGCTCATGCCCCAGGCGTTCGACACCGAGGTCGTCCCGGGAGCCTCGAACGAGACCTGCCAGCGCGAGACGGGGCCCGTCGCCGTCACCTCGACCTCGGCGACGTAGCCCTCGCCCCACGCGCTCTGCGGGATCCACGACGCCGTGATGCCTGCCGGCCGGGGCGAGGCGGATGCCGGAGGCCGGGGGCTCGAGGTCGGCTTCGGCGTGGTCGTGGGCTTCGGCGTGGCCGTGGGCTTCGGCGTCGCGGTCGGCTTCGGGGTCGACGTCGGCTTCGGTGTGACCGTCGGCTTCGGCGTCGCGGTCGGCTTCGGGGTCGACGTCGGCTTCGGGGTCGACGTCGGCTTCGGCGTGACCGTCGGCTTCGGCGTCGACGTCGGTTTCGGGGTGGACGCGGGCGACGGGGTCAGAATGGGCCGGAGCGCGGCGAGCTTGGCCGTCTGCCACGTCCGCCAGTCGTCGGTGACGAGGCCGCCGGTGTCGCCGCTGTTCGGGTTGAACGACCAGTAGGCGTAGCTCATCTTCGTCTTGGCGAGATAAGCGACGAGGGTCTTCAGCCAGGCCCGATCGCTCTCGGTCTCGAGTTTCGTGCCGAACTCACCGAGCAGCACCGGCGCGATGTTCTGGCGCACGAGGTAACCCCAGTTGGCATCCCAGATCCCCTCGAGATTGTCGGGGTAGTTCGGTGCCGAGAACCACGGCTGCTGGTGCACCGTGGCCGGGTAGTCGTGCGGGGAGTACACGACGCGGTTCTTCACCGAGAGCGTGACCGGGGCCGAGCGGACGTCCTTGAGACCGCCGCCCCACCAGGTCGCCGTGCCGTCGCCCTGGTTCTCGACGCCCTCCACGATGATCAGCAGCTTCGGGTTGACCGACAGGACGGCGTTGCCGGCCCGCGTGGCCGCGGCGCGCCAGTCGCGTGAGGCGTCACCGCAGTTCCAGCAGGCAGGGCCGTGCGGCTCGTTGTGCAGATCGGCACCGATCACGGCGGGCTCGTTCTTGTAGCGCGCCGCGAGCATCTTCCAGTCGTCGATCCAGCGCTTCTCGCTGTACTGAGAGGTGTACCAGAGCTCGCTCTGCGCGCCCGAGTCGGGGCGGTGACGATCGAGGATCACCGACAGGCCGTGCGCCTTCGCCCGGGCGATGACGGTGTCCATGAGCTTCAGCGGCGACAGCGAGATCAGTCCGGGATTGACCGCCGCGTTGATGGAGTTCGAGCTCTTCGCCGCGAGGCACTCGTTCGAGAAGGGCAGCCGGATGGTGTTGAAGCCCATGGCGGCGATGGCATCCAGTCCCTCGTCGAGCGAGATCGACCAGAGCCCGTGCGGGGCGCAATTGGACGTCTCCATCCCGAACCACGCCGTCGCCTTGATCACGTAGGGCGAACCGGATGCCGTGACGATCGTCGACCCCTTCGTCGACAGCCAACCCGGCACCGACGCCGCGGTCGCCGCCGGCACGACGGCACCCGCGATCATCATCGTCGCCGCCGCCGCGACGGCGGCGAGACGCGCTCGCGCGCGCCGCCACCGCATGGTCGTCTTCCGCACCCTTGGCCCCCGCCTTTCCGGCACATCCTATGTCGTCCCGAGGGTCACGAGGCGTGCGCGCGATGCACGGCCACGGCGAGGTGGAGGGCGGCGAGCACCTCACCGTCGTCGAGGCGCACTCCGAGGATCTCCTCGAGGGCGTCGAGACGCTGGTAGAAGACCGATCGCGACACGTGCGCCGCGGTCGCCGCCGCCGTGCGATTGCCGGGATGGGCCACCACCGCGGCGAGGGCATCGAGGAGGTCGTCCCGTCGCGCTGCGGGAAGGTCGAGGACGGGCGCGAGCATCGACTCGGCGTGGGCGAGCAGGCGGTGGTCGCCCCGCAGCGCCGCCACGAATCGTCGAAGCGGATGCCGCCGCACCCACATCACGCCCGACTCGCCCATCTCCCCCGACTCGGCGAGGTCGAGAGCCTCGTGCGCCGAATCGAGCGTGCGCACGAGCATGTCCTCGGGGGCGGCCGGATCGACCCGCGGTCCCACGACCAGGCGCACCCGACCGCCGGTGCGCAGTGCCGCGAGGAAGCGGTCGACCGTCGCCCCCGCGAAGGTGGTCGTGGACGGGAGGGCCAGGAGCACCGGCATCCATCCCTCGGCGGGCTCGTCGGCGCGGCGTGGGGTGCCGCAGAGGGCGCGCGCGCCGACCTCGGCCGCCGCGGCTTCGATGGTGGCTGCGCCGGCCCCGCTCACGGCGAGGCCCAGCATCGCCATCCCCTCCGACAGCAGCCCGGCGGCCGAGAGACGCACCGCGGCCTCGGGGAGGGATCCGTAGCGGTCGGCGACGAGATCGTCGACGAGACGGCGACGCCCGAGGTGCACCCAGTCCTCGCCCGCGGGGTCGGCGAGCCGACCCAGAGCGAGGGCCGTGGCACCCTGCTCGAGCACCGCGAGGCGCCCGGCCGGGTGGGCGGGACCCGCCAGGGCGACGAGCGAGCCCCAGCGCGTGCCGCGCGCCTGCACGGGAACGACGGTCCGCGAATCGTCGGGAACGCGTCCGGACAGCCGCGAGCGTTCCTGCCACCCCTCGAGAACGACGTGGTCGACGCCCGCGAGGTCGGCGACGACCACCTCGTGCGCGAGCGACTCGAGGATCACCGGAGCGCGCAGGGTGCGCGCGAGGCGCTCCACCACGTAATCGGCCGGCGCGCCGCGGAGGGCGAGTTCGGTGAAGAGGCTCCGCACCTCGTCGCGAGCGCGGAGGGCCGCCGTCTGATCGTCGATGATCCGTCGGTGCACCTGCTCGGTGACGGCGACGAACTTGACCTCTCGGTGCAGGGCGATGAGGACGAGACCGGCGGAACGCGCCGCATCCACGACGACCGCCGGCACGTAGCGGTAGTGCGCCCCCAGCTCGATCACGATGCCCACCAGCCCCGCCGCCGCGAAATCCGCGACGAGGGCGCGCAGGTCGTCGGGGTGCTCGGGCCACGCGGAGGCCGTCGTGAGCAGCAGCTCTCCCCCGTCCAGCAGGCGACCGACCCCGGGGCTGTCCGAGACGTGCACCCAGCGGACCCGTGAGCCCAGGGCCTCTTCGCAGGCCAGCACCTCCGGCATCCCCTGGGCGAGACCCGGCATCTCCAGAGCCTCGGCGAGGGTCGGGAGACCGGAGTCCTCGACCACCGGACGATCTGTCCGGTGGGTCTCGGATTCGCGACGATCAGACACGTGCGTTCCCTCCCGGACACCCGAAGAATCAATGTCACACACCCTAGTGCGCGCCCGGTCGGAGTGTCCGGGATCGCTCAGCCGAGGAGGACACGCATGACCCTGATCCGCCACCACATCGCCGGAGCCGCGCAGGGCACCGACGCACGGACGGGAGACGTCTTCGACCCCGCGACCGGCGAGGTGCAGGCGCACGTCGCGTTCGCCACCACCGCCGAGGTCGACGAGGCCATCGCCGCCGCGAAGGCGGCGCTCCCCGCGTGGCGGGCGACGAGCCTGATCAAGCGCGCCGACGTCTTCTTCCGTCTGCGCCACCTCCTCGTCGATCGCACCGACGAGCTCGCGGCCATCATCACCGCCGAGCACGGCAAGGTGCTCTCGGATGCCAAGGGCGAGATCAGCCGCGGCATCGAGAACGTCGAGTTCGCCGCGGGTCTCGTGCACCTCCTCAAGGGCGAGCACGCCGAGCAGGTCAGCCGCGGCGTCGACGTGCACTCCGTCAAGCAGCCCGTGGGTGTCGTCGCGGCCATCACCCCGTTCAACTTCCCCGTCATGGTCCCGCTGTGGATGACGGCATCCGCCATCGCGTGCGGCAACACGGTCGTCCTGAAGCCCAGCGAGAAGGACCCGTCGGCATCGCTGTTCCTCGCGAAGCTGTTCGAGGAGGCCGGGCTTCCCGCCGGTGTGCTCAACGTCGTGCACGGCGACAAGGTCGCCGTCGACGCGCTGCTGGACTCCCCGGACGTCCGCGCGGTGAGCTTCGTCGGCTCCACGCCGATCGCGAAGTCCATCTACTCGCGCGCGGCCGAGAACGGCAAGCGCGTGCAGGCCCTCGGCGGGGCGAAGAACCACATGGTCGTGATGCCCGACGCCGACCTCGACTCGGCCGCCGACGCCGCCGTCTCGGCCGCCTACGGCTCCGCCGGTGAGCGCTGCATGGCCGTCTCGGTGCTGGTCGCCGTGGGCGACGACGTCGCCGACGCGCTGGTGGAGAAGGTGGCATCCCGCATCGAGGGCCTCAAGATCGGCCCCGGAACGGATGCCGCGAGCGAGATGGGTCCGCTCATCACGCGCGAGCACCGCGACAAGGTCGCCTCGTACGTCACGGGAGCGGCGGCCGAGGGCGCCGAGGTCGTCGTCGACGGCACGACGCAGGAGTTCGAGGGTGACGGCTTCTTCATCGGCGTCTCGCTCGTGGACCGGGTCGCGCCGGGCATGAAGGTGTACGACGACGAGATCTTCGGACCCGTGCTCTCGGTCGTGCGCGTCACGACGTACGACGAGGCCGTGGAGCTCATCAACTCCAGCCCCTTCGCCAACGGCACCGCCGTCTTCACGCGCGACGGCGGCACGGCACGCCAGTTCGAGTTCGACATCGAGGTGGGCATGGTCGGCGTCAACGTGCCGATCCCCGTGCCGGTCGGCGCGTTCTCGTTCGGAGGCTGGCGCAACTCGCTCTTCGGCGACTCGCACATCTACGGCCCCGAGTCGATCCACTTCTACACGCGCAGCAAGGTCGTCACCACCCGCTGGCCCGACCCGAGCGAGAGCCAGATCAGCCTCGGCTTCCCGAGCAACCACTGAGTGCGGAAAGGTACAGTCATGACCCTCACTTCGCCCGATCTCGACACTGACGCCCGCGTCCGCGCGAACGACCGCGGCCACGTCTTCCACTCGTGGAGCGCCCAGGCGCTCATCGACCCCCTGCCGGTCGCCGGCGGCGAGGGCGCGACGTTCTGGGACTACGCCGGCAACAGCTACCTCGACTTCTCGTCGCAGCTGGTGAACCTCAACCTCGGGCACCAGCATCCCGACCTCGTCGCGGCGATCCAGCGGCAGGCGGGCGAGCTCGCGACCATCCAGCCCGCGATGGCGAACGACGTGCGCGGCGAACTCGCGCGGCGCATCGCCGAGGTCGCCCCCGAGGGCATGTCGAAGGTCTTCTTCACCAACGGCGGGGCGGATGCCAACGAGAACGCGGTCCGCATGGCGCGGCTGGTCACGGGTAAGCGCAAGGTGCTCGCGATGTACCGCAGCTACCACGGCAACACCTCGACCGCGATCACCCTCACGGGCGACCCGCGCCGCTGGGCGAATGAGCCGGCCGACGCCTCGGTCGTGCACTTCTTCGGTCCGTACGCGTACCGGTCGGCCTTCCATTCGGCATCCGAGGAGGAGGAGACCGCCCGCGCGCTCGAGCACCTCGAGCAGACGATCATCCTCGAGGGGGCGTCGACGATCGGCGCGATCATCCTCGAGACCGTCGTCGGCACGAACGGCGTGCTCGTGCCGCCGCCGGGCTACCTCCCCGGGGTGCGCGCCCTGTGCGACAAGTACGGCATCGTCTACATCGCCGACGAGGTCATGGTCGGCTTCGGGCGCATCGGCGAGTGGTTCGCGGTCGACGCGTTCGACGTGGTCCCCGACCTCATCACCTTCGCCAAGGGCGTGAACTCGGGCTACGTCCCGCTCGGTGGCGTCGTCATCTCCGACGCGATCGCCGCGCACTTCGACACCGTGGCGTTCCCCGGCGGCCTCACCTACTCGGGCCACCCGCTCGCGTGCGCGCCCGGCGTGGCCACGTTCGAGGTGTTCGAGCGCGACGGGATCCTCGAGCGCGTGCGCGACCTCGGCGAGCGCGTCGTCGAGCCTCGGTTGCGGGCGATGGCCGAGAGGCATCCGTCCGTCGGAGAGGTGCGCGGACGCGGACTGTTCTGGGCGATCGAGCTCGTGCGCGATCGCGAGACGCGCGAGCCGCTCGTCCCCTTCAACGCGGCGGGACCGGCGGCGGCCCCGATGACGGCGTTCGCG
The DNA here is from genome assembly GCF_001476285.1 of Microbacterium testaceum. Taxonomy (GTDB): domain Bacteria; phylum Actinomycetota; class Actinomycetes; order Actinomycetales; family Microbacteriaceae; genus Microbacterium; species Microbacterium testaceum_B. Next base: position 64,494 of record NZ_LDRU01000031.1, read on the forward strand.
GCGGCGTGCAAGAAGGCGGGTCTCTGGCCCTTCACGCACTTCAACCGCGTGCACGTCGCCCCTCCCCTCGTCATCACGGAGGAGGAGCTGGTCCGCGGTCTCGACATCATCGACGAGGCGCTCACGGTCGCCGACGAGGCAGCGGCATCGTGAGAGTGCTCCACAACGTCGTCGCCGGCGCGTCGGTCGCCTCCGAGGGCACCCTGCTCGACCTCGTCAGCCCCGTGACGGGCGAGGTGTACGCGCAGGCACCCGTCTCGACGGATGCCGAAGTGGATGCCGCCGTCGCGGCCGCCGCGGCCGCGTTCCCGGCGTGGAAGCGCGCGACGCCGGCGGAGCGCCAGCTCGCGCTGTTCCGTCTCGCGGACGCGCTCGAAGCGCGGGCGGAGGAGTTCGCCGACCTCGAGTCGGAGGACACGGGGAAGCCGCGCGCCACGCTCGTCGCCGACGAGATCGTGCAGTCGGTCGATCAGCTGCGGTTCTTCGCCGGGGCGGCGCGCGAGCTGAACGGTCGCGCCGCGGCGGAGTACGCGGAGGGGTTCACCTCGTACGTGCGTCGCGAGCCCATCGGCGTCGTGGCGCAGGTGACGCCGTGGAACTACCCGCTGAACATGGCGGTGTGGAAGATCGGCCCCGCGATCGCCGCGGGCAACACCGTGGTGCTCAAGCCCAGCGAGACGACCCCGCAGACCACGGTGCTGCTCGCCGAGATCGCCGCGGAGTTCCTGCCCCCGGGCGTCTTCAACGTCGTCCTCGGTGACCGCGACACCGGTCGGGCGCTCGTCGAGCATCCGACGCCGCAGCTCGTCGCGATCACCGGGTCCGTCCGCGCCGGGATGCAGGTCGCGGCCTCGGCGGCACAGGGCCTCAAGCGCGTGCACCTCGAGCTCGGCGGCAAGGCGCCCGCGATCGTCTTCGCCGACGCGGACCTCGAGGCCGCGGCATCCGGGATTGCCGAGGCCGCGTTCTTCAACGCAGGTCAGGACTGCACGGCGGCCACGCGCCTGCTCGTGCATTCGTCGTTGCACGATGCGTTCGTGGAGCGCCTCGTCGCGTACGTGGAGCAGAACGTCCGCGTCGGAGCCCCGGACGATCCGGACGCGTTCTTCGGGCCGGTGAACAACCCCGACCAGCTGGCGCGCGTGGAGGGATTCATCGATCGACTCCCCGCGCACGCGCAGGTCGCGACCGGCGGCACGCGCGTCGGCGGCACCGGGTGCTTCTTCGCGCCGACGGTCGTCACCGGACTCCGCCAGGACGATGAGCTGGTGCAGCAGGAGGTCTTCGGGCCCGTCCTCGCGGTGCAGTCGTTCGAGACCGAGGAGGAGGCTCTCGAGCTCGCGAACGGCGTGCCGTACGCCCTCGCCGCCTCGGTCTGGACGCGCGACAACGGCCGCTCGCTGCGTCTCAGCCGCGACCTCGACTTCGGGTGCGTCTGGATCAACGCGCACATCCCGTTCGTCTCGGACATGCCGCACGGCGGGTTCAAGCACTCCGGGTACGGCAAGGACCTGTCGATCTACGGCTTCGAGGACTACACGCGCCTCAAGCACGTGATGGCGAGCCTCGCGTAGCGCCAGGGACGCGGCGCTCAGCCGCGCGCCGCGTCCCTGGTGTAGTGCGCGATCTTCTCGTCGAGAACGGCGATCGCCGTCTGCAGGCGTTCGACCCGACCACTGAGTTCGGCTCGGTGCCCGGAGAGGAAGGTGATCCGGTCGCCGCTCCCGCCCTCACGCAGCAGAACGGTGAACTCGCGGAGATCGGCGATACCGAGGCCGGCGTCACGGAGACAGCCGATCAGTCCGATCCAGAAGAGATCGTCCTCCGAGTACGACCGGTGCCCGCCCGTGGTTCTCGCCACCGGACCGATGAGGCCCTCGCGCTCGTAGTACCGCAGGGTGTCGAGAGAGAGTCCGGTTCTCACCGCGGCCTCCGCGGGCGTCCAGGTACTGGTCATGGGTCTCCTCGGGGACGGTTCACCGCGCGGCGGCGAAGCGTGCCATCTGATCATCCTGGAGCGTGACCTGCGTCGCGTCCAGCGCCTCGTCCAGCTGCGAGGGATTGCTCACGCCGATGAGCGGACGGATTCCCTGGTGCAGCAACCAGGCGAGGACGACCTGGTGGCGCGTCGCCCCGGTCTCGGCCACCACCTCGTCGAGGACCCTCAGCACCTCCGTCGTCCCGGGGTGCTCGTACGCGGGAGGGAACGGCCTGTCAGCGCGCGCGTAGCCGCCGTGGAGCAGAGGGGTGTACGCCCACACCTCGAGTCCTTCGGCGCGCGCGTAGTCCAGGTCGTCGGCCGCGAGGAGCCGGTGGCCCGCATCGGGCAGGGCGGCACCCGGCCGTGGCTGGACGAGCGAGTGCCGGAGCTGCAGCGCCGACCAGGGCTCGACGCCGGTCGACCGCGCGATGGAGCGCGCCTGCTCGATCCGCCAGGCGGGATGGTTCGCCGCCCCGATCCGGGCGACGACACCGCGACCGACGAGGTCGCCGAACGCGCCGACGGTCTCGACCAAGGGCACGTCCCTGTCCTCGGCGTGCGCCCACAGGAGGTCGACCCTCTCGACACCCAGCCGTTCCAGACTGCGGGAGAACCCATCGACCACGGCGGAGGCGGACAGCCCCTCCGCGGACTCGGGCCAGCGATGCGCGACCAGCGGGTCCTGCCGCACCTTCGTCGCGATCCTTACCTCGCCACGGACCCCGCTCCTCGACCGCAGCCACTCTCCGATCGTCCGCTCGCTCGCACCGCCGAGGCCCGAGGGGTCCATCCAGAACGCGTAGCAGTTCGCGGTGTCGAGCCATCGTCCGCCGCGGGCGACGAACCGATCCATGATCGCGAACGCTCCGTCCCGGTCGACCGTCGTCCCGAAGGCCATCGTCCCGAGAACGATCTGATCCACCGTCTTCTTTGCTGACATATGCCCATCCTTCGAGCTGGAGCGCACTCCAGGTCAAGCGACGACGGTTTCCGCTGTGTTTCGGTGCTTTAAATTCCGAATTCATCATTGATATCCCGATTGATCGGCTGATACCGTCGCCCATCATGAGTTCCGTCACTGATCGTCCCGTCACGCTCGACCGCGTGTCAAAGGCGATCGTCGAGCAGTTGCAGGAAGACGGTCGGCGGTCGTACGCCGAGATCGGCAAGGCCGTCGGTCTCAGCGAGACGGCGACGCGTCAGCGCGTGCAGAAGCTGCAGGATGCCGGCATCCTGC
>NZ_LDRU01000032.1 GCF_001476285.1 Microbacterium testaceum
CGCTTCTTGGCCGGAGCCTTGGCGGGGGCCTCTTCGGCGTCGATGACGGCGTCGGCGTCGGCCGCGGCATCCGCGATCTCCTGCGCCTCTCCGACGACCTCGTCCTCCGCGGCAGCCTCTTCACCCTCGACCGCGACGAATCCGGTCAGGTCGACGGGCTTGCCGTTGGTGTCGACGACGGTGACCTTGCCGAGCGCGATCGCGAGCGCCTTGTTGCGGGCGACCTCGCCGACGAGCGCGGGGAGCTGGTTGCCCTGCTGCAGCGCGTTCACGAAGTCCTGCGGCGCCATGTTGTACTGCGCAGCCGACTGGATGAGGTACTGGGTCAACTCGTCCTGCGACACCTGCACGTCGGCGTCTTCGGCGATCTTGTCGAGCACCATCTGCGTGCGGAACTGCTTCTCGCTCGCCTCGGTGACCTCGGCGCGGTGGACGTCGTCCTCGAGACGGTTCTCGCCCTCGAGGTGGTTGTGCACCTCGTCCTCGATGAGCTGCGGCGGGACGGGGATCTCGACGGCCTCGAGGAGGGCGTCGATGAACTTGTCGCGCGCGGCGGAGCCCTGCGTGAACACGGCCTGCTGCGAGACGCGCTCGCTGAGCGACTCGCGGAGCTCGGCGATGGTGTCGAACTCGGATGCCATCTGCGCGAAGTCGTCGTCGGCCTCGGGGAGCTCGCGCTCCTTGACAGCCGTGATCTTGACCGAGACCTCGGCCTCTTCGCCGGCGTGGTCGCCACCGACGAGCTTCGAGCGGAACGTGGTCTCCTCGTCGGCGGTGAGCGAGTCGATGGCCTCGTCGATGCCCTCGAGCAGCTCGCCGGAGCCGACCTCGTACGACACGCCCTCGGCGCGGTCGATCTCGGTGCCGTCGATCGTGGCGACGAGGTCGAGCTCGACGAAGTCGCCCTTCGCGGCGGGACGGTCGACCGTCACGAGCGTGCCGAAGCGCGCGCGCAGGCGGTCGAGTTCGGCGTCGATCCCCGCTTCGTCGGCCTCGACGGCGTCGACGGTCACGGTGATGCTGTCGTAAGCGGGAAGGTCGAACTCGGGGCGGACGTCGACCTCGACGTCGACGACCAGGTCACCCGAGAAGTCCTTGAGGTCGGGGAGCTCGACGATCTCGGCGTTGGGACGGCCGATGACACGCAGCTCCTGCGCCTCGACAGCCTCGCGGTAGAACCCGTCGAGACCCTCGTTGACGGCGTGCTCGATGACGGCGCCACGGCCCATGCGCTGGTCGATGATGGGCGCGGGGACCTTGCCCTTGCGGAAGCCGGGGATCTGCACGTCGCGGGCGATGTGCTCGTACGCGTGCGCGATGCTCGGCTTGAGCTCGTCGGGCGAGACCGTGATGTGGAGCTTGACCCGGGTCGGGCTGAGCTTCTCGACGGTGCTGTTGACCATGCGGTGTGTTCTCCTTGTGTGGCCCGCGCGCACGCGGGGGCCGGCTAGGCCTGTGGTCTGGGGGCCGTCACGTCGGGGCGACAGGATTTGAACCTGCGGCCTCCCGCTCCCAAAGCGGGCGCTCTACCAAGCTGAGCTACGCCCCGGGGCGACGCGCAGTGCGCGTTCGACGAAACGACCCCTGAGAGTCTAGACGATCAGGTCGCGGGGGCTGTCGCCCGCGAGATCCGGAGTTTCCCGCCGACCGGGACGACACGGGAGGGACTCGGGAACGACGCGGTGTTCATAGCACGTCCGCTCGTGAAGTAGAGTGGACGACGCTGCGGTTCGCCGCCGCGGGGATGTAGCTCAATGGTAGAGCCTCAGTCTTCCAAACTGATGGTGCGGGTTCGATTCCCGTCATCCCCTCCACTCCTGCTGATCTGCAGGTCTCTTCGCTGCCATCCTCCGGCTTTCCGACGCGAGCGCCCCCGCTCCCGTGAACGTCGAAACGGCTCCCGTCGAACCCGCGATGGGGTGCTCGACGGGAGCCGTTCCGGAAACGGCCGTCAACCCTGGGGAACGCGGTTCGCCGCCTTCCCCGCCGCGACGGATCCGATGATCAGCCAGACGACGATCCAGGCGCAGCCCGCCATCGCGGCGTAGATGGCGTACTCCTCCCCCGCGAAGACGGCGGCCGCCGCGGCGACGATCAGGCCGATGCCTCCGACCGCGATGGGAATCGCTGCGGCTGCGTGCCCCGCGCGCCAGGCCTCATCGGATCGGAGTGTCGTCGCCGTGCGAATTCCGATCCAGAAGTTCATCGGCAGGATCTGCCGGTAGGCGCGATAGGCGGTCCACAGGATGAGGACACCCGCAGCGAGGAGCGGAATGGCGGTACTGATGGCGATGATCATCGGGGTTCTCCGTTCAGGATGGAAGTTTCGGGTTCGCGCTGCGGGGCGGATTCGGTCGCCGCGCGGCGGGGCAGGGGATCATCTGCGCGGTGCAGCGCCACCAGCAGGGCCGCCGCCATGACGACGCCGAACGTCACCAAGCCCATCACGACGGCGATCGCCAGATGGAACAGGATGCCGCACACGAGCGCGAACAGGCGGAGGCGGCGTCGAGGGGCGGAGGCGAAGACGATGGTGAGGCAGAGGAACAACTCGAGAGCGATCGTGCCCCAGGTCGCCGCCACCGCGACCGCGGGGTGGGCGAGCAGCGACTGCAGCGCCGCGGAGACCGCGGGAGTCGCGCCGAACCCGCCGTTCTGCACCCACAGCCACATGGCGGTGCCGTCCGACCACAGCGGGTTGCTGAGCTTGACGATCGCTGCCTCGAAGTAGACGTAGGCGACCTGCAGACGAGCGGCGAACAGGATCACGCCGACCCAGATGTTCGAGAGCGGGCGATCGGCCCCGCTTCTCCGCGGTCGCCAGCCCCAGAGCCGGCCGTCGACGAAAGAGGCCAGGCACAGGAGCGCACTGAGATTCACGGTGAGCTGGTCTCCGCCCTCGACACCGAGAGTGTTGCTGGCGACGGTGAACGCGGCGTACCAGTGCAGCGGACCGGTCACCGCGGGCAGGAAGCCGATCAGCAGAGGGACGCACATCGCCGCGAGGAGCAACCGAGTGGTGTCGGTGTCGAACGGCGACACGCAGAACGCACCGAGCCCGAGGACACCCCCGCAGTACTCGTCGGGCACCACGCCCGTCGGGAAGTGCAGCAGGATGGCCGCGGGATTGACCACGAGGGTCAGAAAGGTGCCGAGCGCAAGCAGCGATCGGACGACCTGCACCCACCGGCCCAGGCGGTCCGTCGACCCCCACGCCACGATGGCATCCGTCGCCGCGGTGAAGCGGGTCGAGGCGAATGACCTAATCGCAGTCAATGCGGATCACCTGCACTTCCAGCTGACGCTGGTCGGTGAGACCTGCGTACGCGAACGGGATCGTCCGTTCTTTCGTCACGATGACCCGTTCGTCGCACGGGATCTGTGCGATCGGTCGGGCGGAGATGACGGTTTCGGATGCCGTCGATGAGCAGGTTTCGAGCGCCTCCTGGTTCGGTCCCCCGGCGCAGCCCTCCCACGCGTCCTCTTCGAGTTCCGCGCTCAGGTAGGCGACGTCGGCCATGTAGGCGCGCTGTGTGCGATTCGCGCCGAAGAGGTGATCGGCGGTCGCCATGACCCCCGCGGACGACCGCTGCCACTGCCCGTCGATGTCGATGAAGAGATCGATACGATCCTCCCGCGCATCCCGGGTGAAGAAGCCCCACCCCTGACGGAACGTATCCGCCACGACTGCACCCGCAGGGGGCGGCCCCTGCGGGTGCAGCACGTTCGCACGCGCGCGATTGCCGACGACAGAGCCGACGGCGACGACGGTGATCAACACCGCCGGAACCAGCAGGGCGACCCAGACCGCCCAGCGACGGGGAGCGCGGTGGGCGCGTGCTTCGCCGGTCACTTCCCCGCGAGGTTGGTGGCGAGGAAGCGCACCGTGTCGGTAGCGCTGAGGCCCTGGGGCTTCTCGCTGCCTGACTCGTCCGTGGGCGCGCTCCGCGCGCCGGTGAACGAGTTTCCGTCCCACAGCCCGTTCTCCAGGTAGATGATGTTGACGCCGCCGGCGACGTTGAACGTCACGACGGCGATCGCGGCGCCGAGAGCGATCGCGGCGACGGAGACGGCGCCGCAGACCGCGATCAGGCCGCACATGGGCGTGATGATCTGGTGGTCCTCGCGGACGCCGGGGTATTCGGCATCCATCGCCGCTTCGAAGCTCGTTCGGTAGGCGGCGAGCGCGGTCTCGACCTGATACGGGTCGCCCGAGGTCATCTGCTCGGCCGCGACCGCGAGAGCGTCGGCGTCACGCGTCAGCATGGACGTGCGCAGCGTCGACACCACGTCGTCGTATTCGGTGACGTCCGCGGCGGTCATGTTCTCCGGGAGAGCGACGACGATGTCGAGGTCGGCGGCGACCACGCCCCGGTTGAAGACGATGCCATCCAGCATCTGTTCGGTCGAGTATCCGCTCTGGACGACCTGCTGGGTCTGGGGAGCGGGACTGGTGGTGGCCATAGCGGCTGTGGCCGTACCCGCACTGACGGCGAGGACGATGGTCGTCCCCCACGCGATGGATGTGAGCAGCTTCTTCATCGTTCCTCCTCGGATGGATGTTCCGACCCAGGATGTCCACGTGCGGGTGCCCGAATCCAGGCGAGAAGGCAGGTGTAGCCCTAGGGCTACGAAGTGCGAGTAGCGCCCGTCAGAGCGAGACGACTCCGAGCTGAGCCGCACGCAGGACGACCTGGAGGCGGTTCTCGACCTGCCACAGACGGTTGATGTTGCGGATGTCCGCCTTGACCGTGCTCTCCGCGTAGTGCAGCGCCTCAGCGATCTCGACGTTGGAGAGACCACGTGCGATCAGCCCGACGATCTCTCTCTCGCGCTCGCTCAGGGCCTCCGATGGCGCCGTGCGGGGGTTCTCCTCGTCGAGGGAATCGAGCACGAACGTCCGCTGCACCTCGGGCGAGACGACGCGATCTCCCTGATACGCCGCGATGATGGCGTCGACGATCTGCTCGGGCGTCGAGTCTTTGACCAGATAGCCGGCCGCGCCCGCCTTCAGCATCTCGAGAGCCCGCCATTCGGTCGTGAACGTCGTCAGGGCGATGACACGACAGTGGGGATCCTGCTCGACGAGTCGGCGCGTGGTCTCGATACCGCCGAGGCGGGGCATCTTGATGTCCATGAGGACGACGTCGGGAGCGCACGCGGAATAGGCCGTGATCGCCTCATGTCCGTCGGTCGCCTCGCCCACGAGATCGACACGATCGTCTGCGGACAGGAATGCGCGCAGGGCATGCCGGAGCAAGGCTTCGTCGTCGACGACGAGGACGCGTACGGGCCGGTTCACTCTTCAACGCTACCCGCGCGACGCGCGCGAGAACGCGTCGCGGGAGCCGGCCGCACCGCCGGGCCGCGCACGAGGGCCGGGTATGGTCGAGGGCGACGCAAAGGAGACGACATGCTGAACGACGTGATATCCGACTTCCTTCTTCCGGGTAAGGCGGGGGCGATCATGCCCCTCGACCTCGGCGACATCATCTGCCAGCTCCTGGGGTTCTGTGCCTGAAAGCCGCCCTTCGCGCGGATCGAGCACCTCCGGGGCTCTGGAGCAGGACACGTCGATCTCGCTGGTACACATGCTGAGGACGCCGGTCTTCTGGCGTGCGCGCGAGCTGCACCCGTTCTTCCGGTTGCTTCTCCTCCTCGTGGTCGCCGTCCTCGTCTGCGCGCAGGTCGGCGTCATGATCGCCGAAGGGGAGATCGAGCGGGGCGACCTCCTGGCCCTCGGCCTGTACTCCGGCCTCGCGCTGTTCGCGTGGCATCCGCTCAGCGCCGCCCTGATGACCATGGCGATCTGCGGGACGAGCGCCGTTCTCACCGGCAGCGGAGGCGACCTCCTCGAGCTCGGCGTGGCGCTCGTCCTCGTCTCGGCGACATGTGCGCCCGCCGTCATCGTGCTGCACGTCGCGCTGATGGCCGGTGTGAGCGCCTACCTCGTGATCGCCGAATCGACGCTCGTGACCAACGGGGTCTTTGGGATCCTCGCCTGTGCCGTCGTCGCTCTGCTCGCGGGGATCACCGCGAGGCTGTTCACCGCGCGCGAGGAGGTGCTGCTCGCCCAGCGCGCCGGCATCGCGCGCGCCTTCGATCAGATCTCCCGTCTTCAGCAGGATCGCATCGCGGATGAACTTCACGACGGCATCGCGCACGATCTGACGCTGCTCCTGTTCCACGCTCGCGCTCTTCCCAAGCAGCCCGACGAGCAGTCCCGGCAGGTCTCGCTCTCGACGATCGAGGACTCGGCGAGCCGGGCGCTCCGCAGCGCGCAGTCCCTGCTCGCCGTCATGAGGGAAGCGCCGGGGCGCTCCCCCGTCGGATCGGGGAAAGCGGTACCCGGCGACGTGTCGGCAGTCGCCGAGGCACTCGCCCAGACGCTTCGGGATGCCGGCATCCGGACGCACGTGAGCGTATCGGGCGCGACCACGCTCCCCGCTCACCTCGCGGAGGTCCTCGGGGAGACGATCACGGAAGCGGCCATGAACATCATCAAGCACGCCCCGGGAGCATCTGCAGCGGTCATCGCGGTGGCGGCAGACGCGGAGTCGGTCACCCTCGAGGTACGCAACAGTCGGTCCCGCGTCCGAGTGCCCGCCGAGAGCGCGTTAGGAGGCCATGGGCTGGCGCGCGCCCGGGAGAGGCTCGCCCTTCTCTCGGGAACCCTCGATGCCGGGCCGACCCCCGAGGGATGGGTGCTGCGGGCCGCCGTACCTCTCCGCTGAGGTCGTGCGCGAGGAGCGCACGAAGAGTCGGAGGGGACGGCGACCCGACCCCCCTACTTCACCGGCGACGTCCCCGCGGTGATCGCGGCACCGGATGCGTATCCCGCACGGGTGGCGACGACCTTGACGGTGATGACCTTGCCGGACTGCGAGCTCTTCAACGTGTACGCCGAAGACGTGGCGCCGGGGATGGGGTTCCCGTTGGAGAGCCATTGGTACGTGTAGGTGAGGCTGGGGAGCGACCACGACCCGGTGCTCACGGTCAGCTTCTTCCCCACGGCCGCGACCCCCGAGATCTTCGGCACAGTGAGCACCTTCGGTGCCGCGCCCTGGGCGATCTTCGAGGTGGCGGCACTGGTCGCGGTGTTCGTCTCCCACGCGGTCGAGGTGGCGGTGACCCGCACCGAGATCGCCGTGCCGAAATCGGCGGAGGTGAGCTTCAGACTCGAGCCGGTGACGCCGTCGATCGCGACGCCGTTGCGCAGCCAGGTGTATTTGAACGTCAGACCGGTCTTGGACCAGATGCCCGCGGTCGCGGTGAGCGTATTGCCGACCGACGTGGTCCCCGAGATCTTCGGCGCGGTCGTCGCCACAGGACGTGGCCCCTTGCCGATCGGTGCCGTGGGCGAGGTGGTCGCCGTCGCCGTGGTATAGCCGGCCGCGGTCACGGTGACGACGACGCTCAGGCGCTTCCCGGCGTCGGCGGTGCCGACCGCGTAGGCACCCGAGGTGCGTCCCGAAACCGGGCTCCCGTCCCGCAGCCACTGGTAGGAGAACTTCGCGTTCGGCGGGAGGTTCCAGTCGCCCTGGTCCAGGGTCACCGTCTGACCGACGGTCGTCGTTCCGTTGATCGCAGGCGCGCGGGTCACCGTCGCCGCGGGGCCGGCCGTGACGCGAACCGGCGCGGAGCTGTGCGCCGCGCCGGCCGCGTATCCCTGGCGGGAGCCGGTCACCTTCAACACGATGTCCTTGCCGAGATCCGCGGGAACCGGGGTGTATGCGGAGCACGCGCTCGAGAGCTGGGTCGACCCGGCGTACCAGCCGCAGGTGTACGTCAGGTTCGAGGGAGCCCACGTTCCGTAGTCGACCTGCAAGGGGCTGCCGACCTGGCCCGAACCGCGGGCGTACGGGCCGTCGGTGGGCGCGGGCGCGGCCCCGATCCCCACCGGCGGAAGCGTGACGGATACCGGTTCCGAGATGTATCCCTGCTTGTGTGCCGTGACGGTCAGTGTGAGGACGGAGCCGATGTAGCCGGCGTCCAAGGTCAGATTCTGCTTGTTCGTGTCCCTCTTCGGGCGGTCGGGACCACCGGTCCACTCGTACGAGTACGACCAGCCGTCCGTCTCCGACCACTCGCCCGGCGTCGCCGTCAGGGTCTCTCCCGCACGCACCGTGCCGTTCACGACGGGCGGAGAGGTGTTCACGGCTCCCGGCGCGGGTTGGACCACGCAGGAAGGCGTTTTCACCTCATCCGCGTAGAGAAGCCCATCCCCCTCGTCGTACCAATACGTGATCCCCGGGTAGAGAACGCGGTATCCGGCACTGGCGGGAATAGTGAACGAAAGATCGCTCGACCCGTACCGAATCGGCGGATCGCCGTACTTGTTGCGCTGCGGCACACTCGACCACTCGAAGGTCGACTTCACGGCATTCGGAGGAAGAGTTCCGAGATCGACCGTCACTGTCGCATCCACCGTGCAATCCCCCGACAGCGTCGGAGGGACGTATGAATCGTCTGCGAACGCCGCCTGCGGCGCCACCATCGCCCCCGTGACGACGAGCGCGAGACTCGCCAGGAAGACACCGAACCGTCGGGTACGCGGAGCGCGTTCACGCGTGTTCATTTTTCGCAGTTCCCCCATGCGCGGCAACAATCCGGAGTGCCGATTCTTCAATTTCGCAGTTCCCTGTGAATTGAGCAAGTCGAGAATATGAAAATGCCTTACGGGGCGGTCGCCCGGGCGCCCCGATGCCGCGCGGAATGGCCCAGATAGTTCCCGGCGTTGCGCAGGATCTTCTCGCGTTCCTCGTCCGACAGGACACGCCGCACCTTCGCGGGAACGCCCGCGACGAGGGACCCGGCCGGGACCACGGTCCCCTCGAGCACGACCGCTCCCCCGGCCACAAGGCATCCCGGACCGATCTCGGCGCCCGACAGCACGACGCTGCCCATCCCGATGAGGGAGCCGTCTCCGATGGTGCAGCCGTGCACGACCGCGTTGTGGCCGATCGAGACGTCCTCGCCGATGGTCACCGGGTGCCCCGCATCGACGTGGATCGAGACGTTGTCCTGCACGTTGGATCGCGCGCCCACGACGATCGCGGCCCCGTCCCCGCGCAGCACCGCGTTGTACCAGACGCTCGCGCCGGCGCCGAGCGATACGTCCCCGACGAGACGAGCACCGGATGCCACGAACGCGTCGTCGTGCACGGTGGGTGCGGCATCGGGCAGGGCGAGGACCGAGGCGTCCGGGGCGATGGTCACGAGGCATCCTTCCGTGGGGCGCGCAGGTGCCCACGCACCCAGGCCGCGACGAGGGCGACGTGCGGTCCGTCCGGGTCGATGAGATCCATGTGCGCGAGGCGGGCGAACTCGAAGAAGTCCACCGGTGCGTCCAGATCGCGCGCCTGCCGGGCGAAGTCCCTCGCGTGGTCGACGGGGACGCGGTCGTCGTCGACGCCGTGGACGACCAGGGTGGGCGTGGACGTGGGGCGGGGGGTGGCTGCGGCGTAGGCCTCGGGCCGTTCGGCGGGCGACGCCCCCATCAGCTCCGCGACAGCTCCGGACCCGATGCGCGCACCGTATCCGCCCACGAGGTCGGTCACGGGGGCCAACGCCACGACGAGATCGACCTCGTCGGCGCAGAGCAGAGCGAGGTGGCCGCCTGCGGAGTGCCCGACCGCCACGCGAAGCGCGTCGGGGAACAGCTCTCGCACGCGATGCAGTGCGGTGCGCACATCGTCCTGCATGGCTGCGGGGTCGCCCTCACGGCGGTACTCGATGTTCACCGCTGCTGCGACAGGGCCGTCCCGGACGACCCGCTCGACGAGCGGATCCATCAGCTCCGCCGTGTAACGAGGGCGCCAGTACCCACCGTGGACGAAGCAGAAGACGAGCTCAGCGGAGGCGTCACCGACGATTCGTACCCACTGGTCGGGATGATCTCCATACGCCTCGGTGCGCGGGGTGTGATGCGGCATGCGCCGATCCTCACACGCGTGAGTCCAAAGGCGCAGCTGACGCGGCGAGTGAGGTGAGGATTGCCTATTCATCAGGGATTTAGCCGAGCCTCAACTTGCTTGCGGAATGCTGTCGCGTGAGTAGCGTTACATCCATCAGACTTCGTTCGCTGCGAGAAGGAGCAGAAAATGAGCACCGTTCAGACCCCCGCCGCCACCACCGTCGACCCCACGATGGCCGCCGGCACCGCCCAGTTCCTCTCCCCCGTCGTCATCGGCCTCGAGGCCCTCGTCGTCAACGGAAAGCAGGCTCACTGGCACGTGCGCGGCTCGAACTTCATCGGCGTCCACGAGCTCCTCGACTCCGTCGTCGCTCACGCGCAGGACTGGGCCGACCTGGCCGCTGAGCGCATCGTCGCCCTGGGGCTCCCGATCGACTCCCGTCTCTCGACCGTCGCGGCCAAGGCGAAGGCCACCGAGGTTCCCGCCGGCTTCGCCCCGTCGGACGTCGTGATCCGCGCCGTCATCGCCGACATCGACGCCGTTCTGGTCGACATCGAGGCGGCCATCGAGGGCCTCGATGAGATCGACATGTCGAGCCAGGACGTCGCGATCGAGATCAAGCGCGGCCTCGACAAGGACCGCTGGTTCCTCTTCGCGCACCTCGCCGCGTAAGAATTTTCGCGCGAAGGGGGCGGTGCTTCGGCACCGCCCCCTTCGTCGTTCGTGCGCGGCCGGACTCAGGCGCCGTGGGTGACGCGGCCCGCGAGCAGCGTCGCGCGAACCGGCATCGACCGAAGGCCTCTCTCGTCGGCGGCGAACGGGTCGGCCCCCACGACGACGAGGTCGGCCAGGGCCCCGGGGGTGATCTCGGCCGGTGCGGTCGACCCGCCGGCGGTGGATGCCGCGATCGCCGTCTCGATGCCCACCCGCTCGTGGGGTTGCCAGGCATCGCGTCCGTCCCGCGTGCGGAACACCGCCGACGCCATCGCCGCCCACGGGTCGAGAGGAGCGACCGGGGCGTCCGATCCGAAGCGCAGGTTTGCGCCGCTGTCGGCCAGCGCCCGCAGGGGGTAGGGCTGAGCGGACTGCTCGGCCCAGATGGCATCCGTCATGTCGCGGTCATCGAGCGCGTGCTCGGGCTGCACGCTCGCGGCGACCCCGAGCCGGGCGAAGCGCGGGATGTCGCTGTGCGCGACGAGCTGGGCGTGCTCGATGGTGCCCACCGCGCCGGTCAGCGCGTACGCGTCGAGCGCGTGCGCGTTCGCGATGTCGCCGATCGCGTGGATGGCGCATTCGAGACCCGCCGCCGTCGCCCTGGTCATCATCTCGACCAGTTCGTCGGGCGCGATGGTCAGCAGGCCGTGATTGTCGATCTCGCCGGGGTAGTGATGGGCGCAGGCCGCCGTCCGCGTTCCCAGCGAGCCGTCGGTGATGGCCTTCAACGGTCCGACGCGCACGAGATCGTGTGTCGCCCCGCGTACGCTGTCGCCCGTGCGCAGGCCTTCGGCGATCGCTCGGTCGAGGTGCTGCGGGTACGTGCCGTACGTGATGCGCAGGGTGTCGAATCCCCGGGCGACACGCCGCTGCCACGGCTCGTCATTCCAGGTCATGTCGAGGTCGACGAGGCCGACGATCCCGCGGGCGGCGGCCGCGCTCGCCATCCGCTCGACCGAATGGTCGGCGATTCGGGGCTCCACCGCGTTCAGACGGCGGGAGATCTCGAACGCGTCCTCCTCGCGGAGGAGCCCGGATGCCACGGGCTCGAAGCCCTCGCTCCGAAAAGCAGCGGAGTTCATCCACACGCTGTGGACGTCCGCGTTGATGAGGTAGGTCGGAACCTCGCCCGTCGTGGCATCCAGCATGCGCAGAGTCGGGGTATCGGGCCAGAGTCCGTCGCGGAAGCCGGAGCCGATCCGGCGGCCGTCGATTTCGGGCGCCAGAGCCATGATCGTGGCGGCATCGTGCGCGGACGCGACTTCACCGAGGGGCACGCGGTCGGCGGACAGTGCCCACTGCAGCACGTGAACATGGTGATCCCACAGCCCGGGAAGGAGCCATCCGCCCTCGCCGTCGAGGACCAGCCCCGTGGGCTTCAGGTTGCCGGTCGGTGCGATGTCGGCGATGACACCGTTCTCGATGACGAGGTCGACGGGTTCGAGGGTCGGCAGCAGCTCCCGACCCGGACCGGCGACCCGCACCGCGCGAACGAAACCGACGTTCTCGCCGATCACGGTCGCACCCGAGCTGCGGCTGCACGGCTCATCTCGGCCGCCAGGGCGGGATTGTGCTCCGTGAGTCCCGCGATGATCGTGTCGACGACCTCGGGAGCCTTGTTCTGACTCAGCTTGCGCTTGGCGGTCACCCGCGTGGGCGTGAGCCGGAAACCCACGGTGCCCCGCTCGAGACGCTCGACGAAGGCCACGTCGTTCGGGAGCGTGTACAGGCCACGCGCCTCGTCGCCGGTCCCCTCGAACCGCTCGACAAGGCGCTCGAGAACGCGCAGGTTCTCGGCCGGGCTCAACAGCTCCGGGATGCCGGAGAGGTGCGCCGACACGAAGTTCCATGTCGGAACCGCCGGGACGTCCCCGTACCACTTCGGCGTGATGTACCCGTGCGGGCCCTGGACGACGACGAGGAGCTCCTTCTCGCCCAGGCCGAGGATCGTGTCGTCGGGCTTGCCGACGTGGCCGACGATCGTGAGATCTTCGCGGTCGTCGTCGAGGAGGACCGCGTAGTGAGAGGCGACGAGACCGGTATCCCCCTGGCTGACCAGGGTGACCCAAGGGTGATGGGCGATGAGACGGCGGAGCTCGCTGACATCGGTCATCGCGAAGCTGGGGTTCTGACGCACCGTTTCAGCCTAGATCGCCGGTCCCGGTGGCTTCGACAGGCTCAGCCACCTCCGCGGCGCGCCGTCGCCACAGCCCCTGCCGGCGCCTGCTCAGGTCCCTGAGCCTGTCCAAGGCCCCGGCGCCCCCGTCACGCCTGACACCGCGGGCACCAGTACAGCTTGCGCCCGGCCGCCTCTTCCATCAGGACCGTCGTCCCGCACACACGGCAGGGCAACCCGGCACGGTGGTACACCCAGTGCCGGTCGTCGCGGTGCGCCATCGCGCGACGGTACGCCTCGGGGTCGAGGTCGTCCATCGTCATCATCTGACCGGTCTCGACACCGATCGAGAGGAGCCGCACCCAGTCGCGCCACATCTCGCGCACGACATCCTCTGGCACATCGCGCCCCGGCGTGTGCGGGTTCTGCCGCGCGCGGAAGAGGATCTCGGCGCGGTAGACGTTGCCGATACCGCTGACCACGGATTGGTCCATCAGAAGCAGACCGATCGCCGTCGGCTTCTTCCTCACCGTCGCGACGAAACGCTCCTCACCCTCGGTCACGTCGTCGACGAGCGGATCCGGTCCGAGCTTCGCGATGGTCGCGGCGACCTCATCCGGAGACTGCAGGACGCAGGCCGTCGGGCCACGCAGGTCGGCGCACGTGGCCTCGGTGAGCAACCGCAGCCGCACCGCCCCCACCACCGGGGGCGGCCACTCCACCTGCTCTTCGAGCCCGGTGGTCTGCTCTGACATCCGCACACGTGTGCGCCGCGGAGCACCGATCGAGCTCAGAGAGTTCTCGCCGGCGGCATCCAGGATCGGGTTGTCATCGATGACGGTCCCGCGCTGGTTGGTGTGCCCCATGCGCCCGTTCGCCGAGGCGATGGTCGCGTCGACGGCGATCTCACCCGAGAAATCCCAGGCGCCGTACATCCCGAGGTGTACGCGCAACCACACGTCGCCGTCGAAGGCCAGGAACATCTGCTTGCCGACCGCGCGCACGTCGATCGCCTCTCGCCCGTCGATCACCGACGCGCCCTCGACGAACCGCCCTTGCGGACTGGATGCCGACACCGTGCGGCCGACGATGTTCCGCGCGAACTGCCGCGCGATGCGATGGACGGAATGCCCTTCGGGCATCAGCCTGCCTCGGGGTCGAACGAGTCGCCGGCCGCGAGGACGTCGGCTTGCGCGCGTCCTTCGCGCGGGTCGGGCAGCAGGACGCCGTCCTGCTCGTACGCCGCAAGCTGCGCGATGCGGCGCGCGTGGCGCTCCTCGCCCGAGAACGGCGTGGCGATGAAGCGGTCGATGAACGACGAGGCTTCCTCGAACGTGTGCTGACGGGCGCCGATCGCGATCACGTTCGCGTCGTTGTGCTCGCGAGCGAGCTCCGCCGTCGCGATGCTCCACACCAGGGCCGCGCGCACACCGAGGACCTTGTTGGCCGCGATCTGCTCGCCGTTGCCCGATCCGCCGAACACGACGCCGAGCGCCTCGACCCCGTCGGCCTGATCGCGCACGACGGCCTGCGCGGCCCGGATGCAGAACGCGGGGTAATCGTCGAGCGGGTCGTACTCGATCGGACCGTGGTCGACGACCTCGTGCCCCTGCGCGGCGAGGTGGTGCTGGATCTGGGTCGAGAATTCGAGACCGGCGTGATCGGTGCCGAGGTGGATTCGCATGCGCTCATCCTATTGAGGGCCACCGACACCCGGGCGGACATGACGATGCCGTCCGCTCTCGTGGAGAGAACGGACGGCATCGATCACGTCGTCAGGGCCGCAGGCCCGCGGCGACCGGTTTGAAGCCCGCGCGGATGTTCTCGCAGCACCCCGGGCGGCACACGTCGTACCAGGGTCCGAGATCCGTCAGGTGCGGCCGCTCGGTCTTGGGCGTCCCCCTCAACCGCTCCTCGACGAGGTCGATGAGGCCGGACACGTACGCCGGGTCGATGCCGGGCGTGGGCGTGCGCACCGCCCGGATGCCGGCTTCCTCCGCCGCCTCCATCGCCTCGGTGTCGAGGTCCCAGAGCACCTCCATGTGGTCACTCACGAAGCCGAGCGGCACGATCACGACGGCCTCCGCTCCACGGCCGGGGAGCTCCGCGATCACGTCGTTGACGTCCGGCTCGAGCCAGGGCTGCGTCGGCGGGCCGGAGCGCGACTGGTAGACGAGCTCCCATTCGACGTCGGCGACCGCCGCGGCCACCTCGGCCATGACGAACGCCGCCACGGCCTTGTGCTGGGCCTCGTACGCACCGCCCTCGCCGAAGTCCACGTCCCGCGGGCCGGACCGCTGCGCGTCGGCGGTGGGGATCGAGTGGGTCGAGAAGAGGACGCGGATCTTCTCGGGGGCGATGCCGTCCGCCGTGAATTCGGACACGGCGGCCTTCACACCCTCGACGAAGGTCGAGACGAAGCCCGGGTGGTCGAAGAACTGGCGCACCTTGTCGATGGTCACCGTCTCGCCGAGGCCGGTTGCCTCGAGCACGCGGGCGTAGTCCTCGCGGTACTGGCGGCAGCTTGAGAACGAGCTGTAGGCGCTCGTCGCGATGGCGAGAAGAGTGGTGTCTCCGGCCTCGGCGGCCTCGGTCACGGCCTCTTCGAGGTACGGCGCCCAGTTGCGGTTGCCCCAGTAGACGGGGAGACCCAGTCCGCGCTTCGCGATCTCCGCCTCCAGCGCCGCCTTCAGTTCGCGGTTGTGCTGGTTGATCGGGCTCACGCCGCCGAAGTGGCGGTAGTGGTGGGCGACCTCTTCGAGGCGCTCATCGGGGATGCCGCGTCCGCGCGTGACGTTGCGCAGGAAGGGGATGACGTCGTCCTGGCCCTCCGGCCCGCCGAAGCCGGCGAGGAGGATGCCGTCGTACGCCACGGGGGTCTCGACCCACTTGGGTCCGGACGCCGCGGCGGGCGACGCGTAGAGGACGGTCTCAGGGTTGGTGTCCGTGTCGGTCGTGCTCACGGTGACATCCTCCCACCTGCTCGACGGGGCAGGATGCGGGTTATCTCGTGACTAGGCTTATCTGGTTGTCATCGTCGCCGACGGCGTTCGTCGTCATCCGCGAGAGCGCTTTCTGCGGCGATCCACCCTCATCCCAGGGAGTACGCCAGTGCCAGGAGAGAACCTCACCCGCATCGAAGCACAGGAGCGTCGCGCGATCGTCGACACGCGCGCCTACGACGTGCAGCTCGACCTCACCCGCGGCGACGAGGTCTTCTCCTCGCGCACCGTGGTGACCTTCGCCGCCACCGAGGGCGCCTCGACGTTCATCGACCTCATCGCACGAACGGTCCACTCCGTCACGCTGAACGGTCGCACGCTCGACCCCGCTGTGGTGTTCGCCGACTCGCGCATCGCGCTCGACGACCTGGCATCCGAGAACGAGCTCGTCGTCGAAGCCGATTGCGAGTACACGAACACGGGTGAGGGTCTGCACCGCTTCGTCGACCCCGTCGACGGCGAGGTCTACCTCTACTCGCAGTTCGAGGTGCCCGACTCCCGCCGCATGTACACGGTGTTCGAGCAGCCCGACCTGAAGGCCGAGTTCACATTCTCGGTCACGGCGCCCGCACGCTGGAAGGTCGTCTCGAACTCCCCCACACCCGCGCCGGTGGCCGTCTCCGACGACGTCGCCCGCTGGGACTTCCCCGCGACGCCGCGCATCTCGTCATACATCACCGCACTCGTCGCCGGCCCTTACGAAGCGACCTACAGCGAGCTGACGAGTGCCGACGGCCGCGTCATCCCCCTCGGTGTCTTCGCGCGCAAGAGCCTCTGGCAGTACCTGGATGCCGACTACGTCTTCGAGAAGACCCGTCAGGGCTTCGCCTACTTCGAGGAGAAGTTCGGCTTCCCGTACCCCTTCGCCAAGTACGACCAGCTGTTCGTGCCCGAGTTCAACGCGGGCGCGATGGAGAACGCCGGTGCGGTGACGTTCACCGAGACCTACGTCTTCCGGAGCAAGGTGACGGATGCCGTGAAGGAGCGCCGCGTCGTCACGATCCTGCACGAGCTCGCCCACATGTGGTTCGGCGACCTCGTCACGATGAAGTGGTGGAACGACCTCTGGTTGAACGAGTCGTTCGCCGAGTGGGCGTCGACCATCGCCACGGCCGAGGCGACCGAGTGGGAGGCCGCCTGGACGACCTTCAACGCGATGGAGAAGACCTGGGCGTACCGTCAGGACCAGCTGCCGTCGACCCACCCCGTCGTCGCCGAGATCAACGACCTCGAGGACGTGCAGGTCAACTTCGACGGCATCACGTACGCGAAGGGTGGATCGGTGCTCAAGCAGCTCGCCGCCTGGGTCGGCATCGAGCAGTTCTTCGCCGGTGTCGCGGCGTACTTCCAGAAGCACCAGTGGTCGAACACCGAGGTGGGCGATCTTCTCGTCGAGCTCGAGGCCACCAGCGGTCGCGACCTCGGCGACTGGGCGAAGAAGTGGCTCGAGACCGCGGGCGTCAACACCCTCACCCCGCTCATCGAGGAAGGCGCAGACGGCACCGTCTCGCGCTTCGCGATCGTGCAGACCGCCCCCGCCGACTACCCCACCATCCGTCCCCACCGCCTGGGCGTCGGCTTCTACTCGTTGAACGATGCCGGCGCCCTCGAGCGCGTGCATCACGTCGAGATCGATGTCGACGGCGACCGCACCGAGGTGCCCGAACTGCGCGGCATCCGTCGTCCCGACCTCGTCCTGCTGAACGACAACGACCTCGCCTACGCGAAGATCCGCCTCGACGAGCGGTCGCTCGCCACGGCCATCGCGCACCTGAAGGACATCTCCGACCCCCTGGCGCGCTCGCTCGTCTGGGGCGCCGCGTGGGATCAGACCCGGGATGCCGAGGCCTCGGCGACCGACTACCTCGACCTCGTGCTGCGCAACATCGGCTCCGAGACCGAGTCGACCACCGTCCGCACGACGCTGGCCCAGCTGCAACTCGCGGCGAACTCGTACGTCGCGCCCGCGAAGCGGGAGGCGTCGCGCGAACGCGTCGCGGACGGTCTGTGGGAGCTCGCGCAAGCGGCTGGGGCCGGCAGCGACAGCCAGCTGCAGTTCGTCACGGCGTTCGCGTCGGCGGCATCCACTCCCGCGCACGCCGAGACCGTGAAAGCTCTGCGCGACGGAGAGATCACGCTCGAGGGTCTGACCATCGACACCGATCTGTCGTGGCAGCTGCTGGTGTCGCTCGCCTCGGCGGGCGCCGTCACCGCGGCCGAGATCGATGAGGCGCGCGCCGCCGACAACACGGCGAAGGGCGGAGAGTTCGCGGCGATGGCCAAGGCGTCGCTGCCGTCGCACGAGGCGAAGCAGGAGGCGTGGGACTCGCTCATCGAACGCACCGACGCTCCCAACACGATCGTGCGCTCCACCGCTGCGGGCTTCACCAACCCGGCGACCGTCGAAGTCCTGGCCGACTTCGTCGAGCCCTACTTCGCGATGCTGCTGCCGATCTGGGAGTCGCGTAGCTACCAGATCGCGCAGTACCTCATCGTGGGTCTGTATCCCGCCGCTCTCGCGAGCGCGGCTCTGCGCGACGCCACGCGTGGCTGGCTCGCCGAGCACAAGGACGCCGCGCCGGCGCTCCGCCGACTGGTGAGCGAGAACCTCGCCGGAGTGGAGCGCGCCCTGGCCGTTCAGGAGCGCGACGCGGTGTAACGCCCGCCCTGACCTCGGATGCCTCCGCTCCCTCAGAGCGGGGGCATCCGTCGTTTCCAGGCCGCGCTGAGGAGCCGCTCGTTACGATGGGAGGGATGTCACTTCTCGCCGAAGTCCCCGAACCGTCTCCCTCGCAGTCCGTCGACCCGGGCAACCTGACGAGCATCGACACCTGGACCTGGATCGGCGGCCAGCTGCTCGGGTTCGGTGGCGTCCTGCTGCAGATCCTGGGCATCATCGTCGGCGTCGCGGTCGCCGCGTGGCTCCTCCGCGTGATCATCCGCCGAGTGGTCGACCGCATCGTCAACGGCGCCAAGAGCAAGGCCCGGGTCGACGACACGCAGGCGCTCGACAGATCCCCGCTCAGCGC
Organism: Microbacterium testaceum; assembly: GCF_001476285.1. GTDB lineage: Bacteria > Actinomycetota > Actinomycetes > Actinomycetales > Microbacteriaceae > Microbacterium > Microbacterium testaceum_B. The sequence goes on from NZ_LDRU01000032.1 coordinate 18,779, forward strand.
GGTCCGTCTCGTCCAGCGGACGCGAACCCTCGGCACGATCCTCCAGAACATCGTCAACGTGATCCTGGTCGTCGTCGCCCTGGTGTGGATAGCCACCATCGTGGCTCCCGACGCGCTGGCATCCCTCACGCTGCTGACGGCGGCCGTCGGTGCCGGACTCGGCTTCGGCGCCCAGAACATCGTCAAGGACGTGCTGAACGGCATCTTCATCGTCGCCGAAGACCAGATCGGTATCGGCGACGTCGTCGACCTCGGTCTCGCGACCGGCATCGTCGAGTTCGTGAGCGTGCGCATCACCCACGTCCGCGACGTGAACGGCACCCTCTGGTACGTCCGCAACGGCGAGATCACGCGCATCGGCAACATGTCGCAGGGGTGGTCGCGCGTCATCATCGACCTCGCGGTTCCAACGGACGCCGATCTGGACGATGTCGAGACCGCGATGCTCACCGCTGCGAAGGCCATGGCGAAGGAGCCGAAGTGGCGCTCGCGCATCATCGAGCAGCCCGAGATCTGGGGGCTGGAGTCGATCAGCGGCGACGCCCTCGTCATCCGGCTCGTCATGAAGACCCGATCGAGCGCGAAAGACGACGTCGCTCGCGAGCTGCGCGCCCGGCTGAAGCGCGCGATCGACGCGATGGGGATCGCCCTGCCGCAGCTCAACTCGATCACGCTCACCGGGCCCGAGGGCGCGCAGAGCGTTCGGGGCGCGCACCCGCCGAAGACCAAGGAAACGCAGGTGGCCCCCGGCGCGGAGCGGCCGCGGTGGCGCCCCCGCGGTCGGAAGCTCGAGGTGTCCGAGACGGTCGAGGACCGCGCGTCCGACGTGCCGCCCCGGGTCAAGAAGAAGAAGGCCGTGCGGGACGACACCCCGACGGCCGTCGTGAACCTGCCGGACGCGCCGGGCGTCGACCAGCCCAAGCCGACCCCGCCCGCTGTTCGGGCTGACGAGAAAGACACCCCGTGAGCGAGCCAATGAGCGAGCCCGTGAGCTTCTACGACCAGGTCGGGGGGATGGACACCTTCCGCCGACTGGTCGATGCGTTCTATCGCGGTGTCGCCACCGACGAGGTGCTGAAGCCGATGTACCCCGAGGAAGACCTCGGGCCCGCGGCCGAACGTCTCACGCTCTTCCTCGCCCAGTACTGGGGCGGCCCGACGACCTATGGCGCGACGCGCGGACACCCGCGCCTGCGCATGCGGCACATGCCGTTCCACGTCGACCCCGACGCGCGCGATCGATGGTTGCGACACATGCGTGCCGCGGTGGACGAGATCGCCCTCCCACCCGCGTTCGAGGCGCCCCTCTGGGACTATCTCGAGCGTGCCGCGTACGCGATGGTCAACACCTTCGAGGCGCGGGGCATCGGGCCGCAGCAGAACGGCCGCCCCGACACGGGTCTCCCCGTCCGTGCGGCCGACGGATCGCCCTCGTAACCACGCATCTACGGGAGGCGGTCCTCGCACCGCGATCCGTCAGAAGAGGTCTTTCAAGCCCGGCAGCTCGAACCCCGACAGCTGCTCGCCGAAGCCCGTCACGGCATCCGGGGCTCCGTCGGCCAGCTCCCCGATCCCGGTCCCCTCGGCGAGAGAGGAGAGATCGGCACCGGATGCCAGGGCCTCGAGGTCGACCCCTTCGGCGAGCCCCGCGAAGTCGACGCCCATCTCCCCCGCCTGTGCGAGCAGGGGTGCGGCGACGGCGCTGACGACAGCCCCGCCGGCGACGGCCGCGAGCAGTCCTCCGGCTCCCACCACGCCGGCCCCGACGAGTCCGCCCCGTCCGGCCTTGGCCAGCAGCGCCGACATCCGCCCGGGGCGAGCCGCTTCGGCCCGTGCCGCGGTCCGCGCGAGATCCGCGGGGTCATCGGAGCGGGGCCGCTCGCGCGGATCGAGATCGGCGTCCATCCGAGACCGCACGTGCGCCCTCTGATCGGGGGTCAAGCGGGCGAAGGCCTCGCGGTGCATCTGCTCGACGCGGTCGGGGTCTGCCGTTCGCAGCAGATAGTCGTAGCGGGCGATCGCGGCGCGATCGTCGGCCGACGGAGTCGCAGCCGAGGCCCCGCCGGATGCGTGTCGGGCGCCGTGGGTGACTCCGGCCGGCGGGGGCGCGTAGCGGCCGGGGGTGCCGGCCGCGGGCGGAGGCGTCGAGGACGCGGGCGCGTCTCCGCGCCGATCGCCGGTGACGGCATCCGCGGCGGAGCGGACCATGTCGCGCCAATCGCGACCACCGGGGGCGGGGCGCGAGCCGGCACCGGAGGAGGACGCCTTGTCGACGGCCTTCGAAGCGAGATCGAACAGGCGGGAGAACGAGACCATGGGGGCACCTCTCGACGGGCAGCACACGGCTGCGACGTCAAGGTCTCCTCCGCCGAAACCGGCCCGACGCACCCGGAGGCCAACGGTGACCTCGTGATGACGGATGCATCGCGATGGGAGTACTCCCCTTGCTGCATCCAGCGTAGAGACGCCGCCTTTGCGTTCCCTGAGTTCCCTGAATCAGCTCCCGGTCGTGCGCACCGCGGTCAGCCCGGAACGCACCGGCCCCCGCACGAGAACGTGCCCACGCGCGAGCGTGACGCGAGTCCACGCGCCGCTCCTGCGCACGGGCGCCTCCTCGCCCCCGGCGATGAATCCGAGCGCGAACGCGGCGAAGGCCGTACCGAGGGGCAGTCCCCCGAGGGCCTCGTCGGGCTGTCCCCATACCTGCGCGCGAACCGTCCGGACGACGTCCTCGCCGGCATCCGTGGGAAGAGAATCGGCGACGGCCGCCACTCCGTACTGGGCGCGGGATGCCAGAACAGCGGCGTCGATGGCATCCGTCTGCTCCCATCCGCTCCGCGGAGGAGAGATACCCGCCCACGCGGGCGAGGTCCCCGTCTCGGGCAGAACGACGGCGGACGCGTCATCCGGGGCCGGCAGCAGCGCGGATGCCTCGACGACGAGGTCGCACTCGAGCTCCGGATCGATGGCGGAGACGCGCATCCCGAGCACCGTCGGCGTCGCGTCGAACAAGCCGCGCGGTGCGAGGGGAGCCGCGGTCGTGGCGAGGACGCCGGAGGCGGCGCGGAGGCGCACCGTGCCGTCTCCGAGACGGATGGCCCGGGAGGCGAAGGTGAGCAGGTCGGCTGCCGCCTGCGGGTCGGGGAACAACAGGCGCGCGGACACCCGCCCTAAACTATCAAGCGGTGCGGGTACGCCGCGCCGGAACGGGAGTCAGCGTGACCGACGCCAACGATCCCGTGGCGTCCCTCCTCGCGGTGCTGGATCTCCGCGATGCCGGCGCCCGGACGACCGAAGACATCTTCACGGGCGTGTCGCAGCCGATGCCGACCGGTCGTGTCTACGGCGGGCAGGTGCTCGCGCAGACGATCGTGGCCGCCTCTCGCACCCTTCCGCCCGAGCGGACGGTGCACTCGATGCACGGCTACTTCCTGCGTCCCGGCGACCCGACGGACGGCATCACGTTCTCGGTGGACCGCATCCACGACGGTCGGTCCTTCTCCACACGGCGGACGCAGGCGTTCCAGTCCGGTGTGCCGATCTTCTCGATGATCGCGTCGTTCCAGGACGACGACCCGGGACTCGAACACTTCGAACCGATGCCCGACGGTGTCCCCACCCCGGAGGCCATTCCGACCCTCGAGGTCGACGCCCTGCACCCGATCAGCAGGCGCATGCTGTCAGCCAGCCCCGTCGAAGTGCGTCATGTCGCCTCGCCGCTCTACGCCTCGGCGGAGGGCCCTCACGTGCCGAGGCAGGCCGTGTGGATGAAGCTGCGCCGCCCCGTCGGCGATGACCCGGCCGTCCACCGCGCCGCGCTGGCGTACCTCAGCGACCTGACGATCCAGGAGTCCATCCTGCGGGCCCACGGCGTCGCGTGGAACACGCCGGGGCTGAGAGTCGCGAGCCTCGACCACGCGATGTGGTGGCACCGCCCGGGCCGCGTCGACGACTGGCTGCTGTACGTGCAGGAGTCGCCGAACGCGCGCGGCGGTCGCGGATTGTCGACAGGCCGCATCTACGGTCGCGACGGCGTCCTCATCGCGAGCGTCGCCCAAGAGGTCATGGTGCGGGTTCCCCGCGACTGATTCCGGATGCCGAGCCCTCGGCATCCGTTCGCCCTGTCGTGGTCAGCTGCGGCCGGGCCGACGGCGATACTCGATGGGCGCTCCGACGTAGGGCGCCCACGCCGAGCGCTCGGTCTCGCTCCAGCGGATCGGTCGCCCGCTGGCGGTGTCGACGAGCACGACCACTGCCGTGGCGCGTGCGTACAGCGTCGGCTCGGCGTCGCCGACAGGGCTGTAGACCTCGAAGCAGATGTCGGCGCTCGAACCGCCCATGGCGCCGATCCACATCCTGACGTCGAGGGGGCGCTGGCTGTAGGGCACGGGACGGAGGTACTCGATCTCCTGCCGGGCGATGAGCGTGGCGCGGTCTCCCCCGCTGTCGAGCACGTCCATGTCGAACACGGCGGTCGGAAGCGGTTCGCCCTCACCGTCGCTGAACCAGAATGCCCGCAGACGCGCCTCTTCGAGGAGCTTCAGCATCGAGGTGTTGTTGACGTGCCCGAGGGCGTCGAGGTCGCCCCATCGCAGGTGGATGGGGACGTGGACCCGCGAGGGCCCGGCGGATGCCGGACCCTCGTCGGGGGTCACCGAAGCGACGTCGTCAGTCACGCGTGAGCTTGCGGTAGGTGGAGCGCGACGGGTTCGCGGCGTCGGCACCGAGGCGCTCGATCTTGTTCGCCTCGTAGGCCTCGAAATTGCCCTCGAACCAGTGCCACTGGTCGGGGTGCTCCTCTGTGCCCTCGTACGCGAGGATGTGCGTGGCGATGCGGTCGAGGAACCACCGGTCGTGCGTGATCACGACGGCGCAGCCGGGGAACTCGAGCAGCGCGTTCTCGAGCGAGCTCAGCGTCTCGACATCGAGGTCGTTGGTCGGCTCGTCGAGCAGCAGCAGGTTGCCACCCTCCTTGAGCGTGAGGGCGAGGTTCAGGCGGTTGCGCTCACCACCCGAGAGCACGCCGGCCTTCTTCTGCTGGTCGGGTCCCTTGAAGCCGAACTTCGAGACGTAGGCGCGCGACGGGATCTCGGTCTTGCCGACCGTGATGATGTCGAGACCGTCCGACACCACCTCCCACAGCGTCTTCTCGGGGTCGATGTTGGCGCGCGACTGGTCGACGTAGCTGATCTTGACCGTCTCGCCCATCTTCAGGGTGCCGCCATCGAGGGGCTCGAGGCCGACGATGGTCTTGAAGAGCGTGGTCTTTCCGACACCGTTGGGACCGATCACGCCGACGATGCCGTTCGGCGGCAGGTTGAAGCTCAGGTTGCTGATGAGCGACCGGTCGCCGAAGCGCTTCTCGAGCTTCTTGGCATCGATGACGATGCTGCCCAGGCGCGGACCCGCGGGGATCTGGATCTCGTCGAAGTCCAACTTCCGGGTGCGCTCGGCCTCGGCCGCCATCTCCTCGTAGCGTGCCAGACGAGCCTTCGACTTGACCTGGCGCCCCTTCGCGTTGGAGCGGACCCACTCGAGCTCTTCCTTCAGGCGCTTCTGGAGCTTCGCGTCCTTCTTGCCCTGGACGTCGAGACGCTGTGCCTTCTTCTCGAGGTACGTGGAGTAGTTGCCCTCGTAGGGGTACAGGTGACCGCGGTCGACCTCGGCGATCCACTCCGCGACGTTGTCGAGGAAGTACCGGTCGTGGGTGATGGCGATGACGGCGCCCTTGTAGGCCTTCAGGTGTTGCTCGAGCCAGAGCACGCTCTCGGCGTCCAGGTGGTTGGTGGGCTCGTCGAGGAGGAGCAGGTCGGGCTTCTGCAGCAGCAGCTTCGCGAGCGCGACGCGACGGCGCTCACCACCCGAGAGGGGGACGACACTCGCGTCAGCCGGCGGCGTGCGCAGGGCGTCCATCGCCTGCTCGAGCTGGGAGTCGAGGTCCCAGCCGTCGGCCGCGTCGATCTCTTCCTGCAGCGTGCCCATCTCGGCGAGCAGCGCGTCGAAATCGGCGTCCGGGTCTGCCATGAGCGCCGAGATCTCGTTGAACCGGTCGAGCTTCGGCTTGATCGCCACGCCGTCCTGGATGTTCTCGAGGACCGTCTTGCTGTCGTCGAGCTCAGGCTCCTGCATGAGGATGCCGACAGTGAAGCCCGGGCTCAGCCGCGCCTCTCCGTTGGACGGGGTGTCGAGACCGGCCATGATTTTCAGAATCGTGGACTTACCGGCACCGTTCGGCCCGACCATGCCGATCTTGGCACCGGGGAGGAACGACATCGTGACGTCGTCGAGGATCAGCTTGTCGCCCACGGCCTTGCGCGCGCGGACCATGGAGTAGATGTATTCCGCCATAACCTGTCCAGTCTATGGCCCGCGGGGGCGACGGCCGGGCTCCCGCGCGTCTAGGGGACGCACGGACATCCGGCGCCCGTGCCGTTGCTCGCCTCCCCGATGTCGATCAGCGCCCGCGGTGGAGAGAGCCGCTCGAGAGGGCGTGCACGGCGGTGCGACGCTTCGCGACGGGACGGCTCGTCACCAGTCGATGGGACGGGTCTGGCCGATCAGACATCCCCCGGAGCTGAGTCCCGGAAGGACCGTGCTCACGGGAGCGCCGATCGACGGCCCGACCTGCCCGACGAGGCATTGGTCTCCCCACCTCACCGAGAACTCGATGCTCTCGGCGGGGTTTCCGATCGTCGACTCGTCTTGCGTCACCTGCATCGCGGCCTTGTCGAAGCCGCCCTGGACGAGCGCATCGATGTACGCGCGACCGGAAACCGGATTCGGACCCCCCGCGACGCCCGCGACGATCTGCGAGAAGTAGGGGAGGTTGTCGGCCGCAGAGCCGTTCGGTTCCAGTGTCGGAGCCGGGGCGGCCGTCGGCGACGACGTGGGTGCCGACGAGTCCACGGGCGCGCTCGTCGCCGGAGCCGGAGCGGGCTCGGGTGATGCCCCGGTGCATCCGCTCAAAGCCAGGAGAGCGACGAGCGCTGCGGGAGCGAGAAGACGACCTGAGGGGCGAGACACGCGCTCGATTCTACGGACCTCCTCCGACGGCGCTTTCCACGCCCCGCAGCACCCGGCGCGCGATACCGTCGTCAAAAGGGTGTGGCGTCCGCGGTTTCGATCGCTTCTCTGTCGTTCTCGCCCGCTTGCTCACCCGAGGACGGGGCGATGGCTCCGTCCTCAGCGGTCGGAGCCGTCCATTCGTCATTCGAAGGCGCCGGCGTCTCCGCGGTCTCGGAACGCGCCGTGTCGCCGCGGGGCGTCCGCTGGAACTGCGTGGTCCCCCAGCGAAGGTCGTGTCCGACCGCGTCCGCTGTCACGTCGGCGCTCACACCGCGCTTCGTCTCGTTCTCCCATTCGCGCAGGCGCAGCCGTCCCGAGACCACGACGCGCTCGCCCTTTCGGATTGAAGCGAGAGCGTTCCGTCCGAGTTCGCCGAACGCCGACACGGCGTAATAGCTGGTGTGCCCGTCGATCCACTGTCCGCGCTCGCGATCGAACCGGCGCTCGCTCACCGCCAGACGGAAGGCCGCAATGGAGTCGCCTCCGCGAGTCGCGCGTTCTTCGGGGTCGCCGACGATGTTGCCGACGAGAGTGATGTGGTCGCTCATGGTGGATTCCTTTCCTTAGGGTGTGCGCTCCGGCATCCGTGTGCCCGACGGATACCGGAGCGAGGCCAGATTGCCCGTCGCCGCGCGAGCGTCATGCCGAGGAAGACCGGTTTTGTGGAGGATCCGCGCATTTCGCGTCGTGGGGGTGAGGCGTGAAAACCCTCATCCGTCCCGATGTCGGAGGTCGGTCGTAGATTCCCCGCATGAGCACCGCACTGTGGAACGACCTCGCTCCGGCACCGCGTCCGGCCGGGTGGGGCGCAGCGACCCATGTCGCCGCTGGTCTGTGGCGCATCGCCGATCGACGCGGAGTCGTTGTGGGGCACGTTCGGGCCACGGCGTCCGAGCGCGGCTGGCGATATGCCGCCGAGCGGTTCCACTCCGCGTCCGGCGCCTTCCGACGGCTCGGCGAGTTCTGGTCCGCGGCCGAGGCTCTCGAATGTCTTCGCTACGCGCGATGACCTGCTTCCGGAGCGGTGGCGGAACGCCTCACACCAGCGCGGTGAGCTCGCCGAGGCGAGATGCGCGGCCGTCGGCGCGGACGTCCGCCCACGCCGCCCCGAGCAGGTCGACGGCGCGGTCGAGGGTGGCCGGCGGGGCGGTGAACGGCATCCGCAGCCGCCGATCGTGTCCGCCCTCGGTCGCGAACCGCGACCCGGCCGAGAGGAGGAGCCCGCGAGAGCGGGCGTTCATGACGAGGGGTGTGCTGACGGGCTCGCCGATCCCGAGCCAGAGCGACACCCCGCCGTGCGGGGTGGGGATCTCCCAGTCCTCGAATGTCGAGCGCAGGGCGCGCACCAGGGCGTCGCGCCCGGCGCGGAGCAGGTCTCCCCGCTGGGCGGCGATCTCGTCGAGGCGGGGAACGAGCAGCGTGGCGACGGCCTGCTCGAGTTCGGGCGTACCCAGATCGTGGACCGGCCGGCCGCTGGCCAAGCGGCGGACGATGTCCGCTTCGGCACGAATCCACCCGACCCGCAACCCGCCCCACACGGTCTTGCCCAGCGAGCCGATGCGAATCACCAAGTCGGACTCGGGGAAGTGCGTGGCACGCCCCGGGCGATCGATGTCGAGGTCCGCCGTGGTCTCATCCAGGACGAGGAACGTACCGGTCATTTCCGCACCCTTCACGAACGCATCCACTTCCGCGGGCGACATCGTGCGACCCGTCGGGTTCTGGAAGTCCGGCATGAGGTACCCGAGAGAGGGCAGAGTCCGTGCAAACGTCTGCGCGGCCCGGTCGAGGTCCCACCCGTCCGCCGTCGAGACCGGCACCCCGACCAGACGGGCACCCACGTACCGGAAGGCCTCCGCTGCATGCGGGTAGGTCGGCGTCTCGATCAGTACGCGGTCCGCACGATTGAGAAGCACGGATGCCACGAGGTGGATCGCGCTCTGAGCGCCGGTCGTGACCAGGATCTGGTCGGCTGTGGTCGGCACCCCGCGTCCGCGGTAGCGGTCCGCGATCGCCTCGCGGAGGGCGATCGACCCGACCACGTCGTATCCGGAGCGGGCGACGATGGCGCTGGCGTCCTGGAGCACCTCGTTGATGACCGCGGGCAGACCTGGCCACGCAGCGGGGCTGGCCTGCTGCAGATCGATCGCGTCCGTCACGGCCGCGAGGCCCGCGGGATCGTTCCGCGGTAGGGGGCGTGTGACGCTCCCACTCCCCCGCAGGCTTTCAATGTGGCCCGTGTCACGGAGACTTCGATACGCGGCCGCGACGGTGGTCCGGCTCAGCGACAGCGCCGCGGCGAGCTCACGCTCTGCCGGCAGGGCCGTCCGGGGAGCGATGCGGTTGTCGAGGCAGAGCAGCCGCACGGCGTCCGCGAGAGCTTCGTAGGCAGGCCCGTTGCCCCGCCAGCCGCCCAGGGCTTCCGCCAGAGCGCGTGCCGAGATCCGGGAATCCATGAGGCCACGATAGGTGAATTGGCATCACGCGCAAAAGCCAATCCCCTGATTGGATTTCCTCATGTCCCAGCGCATTCTTCGTCTTCTCATCGGCCTGATCGCCTATGGCTTCGGCTGTGCGCTCACGGTCGCAGCCGGGCTCGGGGTCGACCCGTGGACGGTCTTCGCGGAGGGACTCTCGCGCGTCACCGGAATCGGCGTCGGATGGATCACCAACATCGTGGGACTCGGCGTTCTCCTCGTGTGGATCCCCCTGCGCCAGAAGCCCGGGGTCGGTACGGTCGCCAATATCCTGCTGGTCGGCACGAGTATGCAGATCGCTCTGGGATTCCTCCCGCACCCCGACGCGTGGTGGCTTCAAGCACTCATGCTCGTAGCCGGTGTCGTCGTCGTGGCGGCGGCATCCGGTCTCTACATCGGCGCCCGCTTCGGTCCCGGCCCGCGCGACGGGCTCATGACGGGCCTCCACGCGCGCTTCGGCTGGCCGATCTGGGCCTGCCGGCTCGGTGTCGAGGGAACCGTGCTCGTCCTCGGATGGATCCTCGGCGGCACCGTGGGGATCGGGACCGTGGTCTTCGCCCTCGGCATCGGGCCACTGGTCCACGTGGCCCTGCCTCTGCTGGCCACGCGCGACAAGGTCCCCGCGCCCGCGCACGTGTGACGGTGCCCGCGCACGAGCGACGAGAGGGTCCCCGCGCGCTGCCCCGTCCGAGGCTGCGCGCGGGAATCTCTGCTCAGTGCTCGCGGAACTCGGGCCGGTCGCTGCCGGGCTTCAGGTGCGAGTGGAGCGCGTTCTTCGCGATCTCCATCGTGGGGTACACGCCCAGCGGCTCGTCCTTCCCCGCCATGTGAACGCCGTAGCCATCGGCATCCTTCTGGATCTTGCCGACGACACCCGCGGGCCCGTATGCGACCCAGAGGCGTCGCGTCACCGTTTCGGACATGAGTGCTCCTTTGCTCTCGATGGCGGCAGAGTACCTCCGTCCGCGGCCCGCGGCCAGGGGATCGACGCGCGAGTCGGTGTGGTGGGGTCGGACGGCGGAGATATCCTGGTGCACGACCCCCAGTAGCTCAGTGGATAGAGCAGCGGCCTTCTAATCCGCCGGTCACACGTTCGAATCGTGTCTGGGGGACTCGGCTCCGGTGTCGGACCCCCTCACTAGACTGGAGGGATGGTAGGCGCCTCCACGAATGACCGGCTCGTCTGGATCGATTGCGAGATGACGGGCCTCGACCTCGCGGTCGATGAGCTGGTCGAGATCGCCGTCGTCGTCACCGACTTCGAGCTCAACGTGCTCGACCCCGGCTTCCACATCGTGATCAAGCCCGACGCTTCGGCGATGGAGAACATGGGCGAGTTCGTCACCGAGATGCACCGTTCGTCCGGACTCCTCGACGAGATCCCCCACGGGGTGAGCCTCGCGGATGCCGAGTTCCAGGCGCTCGAATACATCCAGCGGTTCGCGCCGGTCGAGGGCAAGGCTCCCCTCGCGGGCAACACCATCGGCACCGACCGCATGTTCCTGGCCAAGTACATGCCGCGCGTCGACCGCTGGCTCCACTATCGCAACGTCGACGTCTCGAGCATCAAGGAACTCTCCCGCCGGTGGTATCCGCGGGCGTACATCCACGCGCCGGCGAAGAACGGCGGACACCGGGCGCTCGCCGACATCCTCGAGTCCATCCGCGAACTCGCCTACTATCGCGAAGCCGTATTCGTCCCTCAGCCGGGTCCCACCAGTGACGAGGCGAAGTCGATCGCGTCCTCGGCCGTGTCATCGTTCGCTCACCACGTGTGACATAATTGTTCAGTTGTCCGCTGCGGCAGACACATGGTGGCTATAGCTCAGTTGGTAGAGCACCGCGTTGTGGTCGCGGGGGTCGCGGGTTCAAGTCCCGTTAGCCACCCCACTCCCCCGAAGGCCCGTCGATCACCTCGACGGGCCTTCGTCCTTCGTCGGGCTCGAGCCGATCGACCGTAGAATTGCCCGAGCGGCGACTTTCAGGAGATGACATGAGCGAAGACGCGGGTTCCGGCGTCGCGCTCCGGCTCGACGCCGAACAGTTCGAGGCGTTGGTCGTCGACGAACTCGACCAGCTCCCCGACGACATGGTCGAGGGTTTGGACAATGTCGTGTTCGTCGTCGAAGACCGGCCCGAGGACGGGTCGCTCGATCTCCTCGGACTCTATGACGGTTGGGCTCTGACGGAGCGCGACCGATACGGCGTGGGCGAGCTTCCCGACCGCATCATCCTCTACCGCGAGCCGCACCTCGCGGCCTGCTCCGACGAGCAGGAGCTCCGCGACGAGATCCACACCACCCTGGTCCACGAGATCGCCCACTTCTACGGCATCGACGACGCGCGCCTGCACGAATTGGGGTGGGCATGATGCCGACGGTGGCCACCCCCGATCTCGACGTCGTCGACGACACCGAGCTCACGGCCGTTCCGCCCTCGTCATGGCAGACGGTGGTGTGGAACGACCCCGTGAACCTCATGAGCTATGTCAGTCACGTGTTCCGCACCTACTTCGGCTTCGACGCCGCGACGGCCGAGCGGCTCATGCTCGCCGTGCACCACGACGGTCACGCGGTCGTCGCGCGCGGCCCCCGCGAGGTGATGGAAGCACACGCGCATGCCATGCACGATTACGGCCTGTGGGCGACAGTTCGGAAGGAACCCGCGTGAGCGACAAGATCGTCGTCCTCGAGATCAGCGGTCTCGAGGCCCTTCACCTCGCCGGCATCGTCGGGCAGTTCCGTGATGTCGTGACGGACACGCAGCGCAGTGACGACCCTGCCGTCGCACGCCTGCTGCCGGATGCGTATCCCGATGATGAGGAAGCGACACGGGAGTTCCGTCGGCTGACCGGCGACGACCTGCTCGGTCGACGCGCCGCCGACGCGGAGGTCGTCCTCCGCACCCTCGGCATGGACGGCGGGGCGCATGACCAAGGCGACCCGGATGCCACCCTCACCATCGCTCTCGGCGAAGACGAGGCCCTGTCGTGGATGCGGACCCTGTCGGCGGTGCGTCTCGTGATGGCGACACGCCTCGGCATCCTTAGCGAAGACGATCATCAGCCCGACGATCCGCGCTTTGGGATCTACGACTGGATCGGCTACCGCCTCGACGGTCTCGTCACCGCACTCAACCGCCGCTGAGCGTTTCGGCATCGCCCGGTCCCTTCGACGAGCTCAGGGACCCGACCCTCCAGCTGGTCGAAGGCGCCGGACGCGCCACTGCCCGAGCGCCCGCGATCGTTGGGGCCACTGCGTCCGGCTTACGGCACCCGCACGAATAGGGTCGCGAGCGACACCGGGCCGTTCTGCTCGATGTGCCGGTCCTCCTGCGCCGCCCACCGCTCCCAGTGCGGACGATACGTATCGCCGTCACGCTCGAGAGCGCGATGTCTGCGCGACGGCGACGGCGCATCCACCCACACCGCGACGTCCGCCAACCGCGCGGTCTCCGGAGTCAAAGCACCCGCTCCCTCGACGACGAGTGGCAGGGACGGGTCGACGGCGTAGGCTTCCGCACGCCCGCCGGCTTCCCAGTCCCAGCGCTGCCACACCCCGACAGCGCCCTTCGCGTGCGGAGTCAGGATCATCTCGCACGCGTACGTCGAGCCGGCGGCGAGACCGTCCCAGCCGGGATAGACATCGTCGAGCGCGACGAGCTGCACTCGTCCTCTCAACGGCCAGGCCGCTACGAGGCGGCGTGCGAGCGAGCTCTTCCCCGCACCGCTGCGCCCGTCGATGACGATCACCGGGTTGGTCGCGCCGACCGCGCGCACGCGCTCGAACACCGCGGACGTGGCCGCGGTGAGAGCCTCGTCGACCTCGTCCGCGTTACTTCTTGAGGGCGCGGATGACACGGCTGAGCGCGCGACCCGCGACCCATACGAACGGAACGGCGACGGCGAGTAGCGACACGATGTTCGGGTCGAAGCGCAGGTCGTCGCCGCGGCGGATGTATGCGCCGAGAGGCAGGGTGTATCCGCCGCCGCCACCGCCACCGTTGCCCTGCTCGTCGGATCCACCGCCGAAACCGGCCCACGTGAGCGCGACCGGGACGATGCGGACGCCGTCGACGTCCTGCTGCTCGCCGTACGCGGCCGTGACGCCGAAGTTGGTGGACTGCTTGCCGAGTTCCAATGCGATGTTGGGCATGTTCCCCACCGTACCCGCGACGCCCACCGGAGCCCAGGGGTGTTGCGCCGTCGCGCCGACCGTGTCAGTGGTCGTACGTCGGACGAGGGTTGGTCGGGAGCGCCCCGCCGCCACGGGTCGGTCCGAGCAACGAGCCGCGGGTCACGGCGCCGCGACCGAAACGGGCGACGGCGCTGTCGAGCGCCCCCTCGACGCGGCGCCATTCGGCGTCGTCATCCCACAGGGTCGCGGCCATGGCCGCCGGAGCGAGCTTCTCGCCGCGCACGCCCACGAGCCGCACCGCTTGTCGACGGTCGATCGCGTCGAACAGCTCGATCGCCGCATCGCCGATGCGCTGACCGACGGAGGTCGCCTCGGGCAGGGTACGCGAGCGACTCAGCGTGGTGAAGTCGCTGAAGCGCACCTTGATGGCCACGGTGCCCGCCTCGTACTGCTGCGCGCGCAGACGCGCTCCGACCCGATCCGCGAGACGGCGCAGCTCGACGTGGAGCGTGGGCGTATCGGAGATGTCAGCGTGGAATGTCTCTTCGTGACCGATGCTCTTCTCCGTGCGACCCGTATGGACCTCGCGGGCATCGATCCCGCGGGAGAGATGCCAGACCCGGTCTGCCATCGCCGGTCCCAGTGCCTGCTCGAGCACGGCCTGGGGCGCGTCCAGGATGTCGGAGACGAGACGGATGCCGCGCGCCTCGAGAGCCTCGGCCGCCTTGGGTCCGACACCCCAGAGGGCCCGCACCGACCGCGGACGCAAGAAAGCCTCGGTTTGGCTCGCCGCGACGATGAGCAACCCGTCGGGCTTGGAGATCGTCGACGCCATCTTCGCCACGTGCTTCGTCGCCGCGACCCCGATGCTGCACGTGAGTCCGGTCTCGGCCTCGACTCGTGCGCGGAGATCGCGCGCGATCCGCCCCGGACTCCCCCACAGACGTCGAGCGCCTCGCACGTCGAGGAAGGCCTCGTCGATCGAGAGGGGTTCGACGAGGGGCGTGACGTCGTGGAAGATCGCCATGACCTGCCGCGACATCTCCGTGTACCGGTGATACGGAGGATTGACGACGATCGCGGTCGGACATAGTCTCAGCGCGACGGCGACCGGCATGGCCGACTTCACCCCGTAGCGACGAGCCTCGTAGGACGCGCTCGACACCACGCCGCGGCCCTCGGAGCCGCCGATGATGAGCGGCTTTCCGGCGAGGGAGGGGTCATCGAGCACCGCGACCGAGGCGAAGAAGGCATCCATGTCGACGTGCAGGATGCCGGTGCCGGTGTCATCCGCGCCCGGGGGCGAGACGATGCGCCCCGTGCCGTCCCCGCGTCCCATAGGTCCATTCTCTCCCGGGCCTCCGACATCGAGACGCTGGCGCTGACGATGCCTCAAGCCCGCAAGAACGACGGATGCCACGACCCGCCGCGCATGCGCGGCCGGGATCGTGGCATCCGGGGTCCTGCGGGCGGTTCTACTGCGCGGCCGCGCGCTCCAGCACGAGCTCTCGCACGCGGGCGGCGTCGGCCTGCCCCTTCATCGCCTTCATGACCGCGCCGATGACGGCGCCGGCGGCCTGCACCTTGCCGTCACGGATCTTCGCGAGGACGTCGGGCTGAGCGGCAAGCGCATCGTCGATCGCCGCGATGAGCGCCCCGTCATCGGAGACGACGGCGAGACCGCGCGCAGCGACGACCTCTTCGGGCGTCCCCTCACCGGCGATGACGCCTTCGAGCACCTGGCGGGCGAGCTTGTCAGTGAGCGTTCCCGCGTCCACGAGCTTCTGAAGGGCCGCGACGTTCGCCGGTGAAACGAGATCGGCGGCATCGCGCTCCTGCGCGTTGGCGACGCGAGTGATTTCGCCGGTCCACCACTTGCGGGCGGCCGCGGGGGCGGCCCCTGCGGCGATCGTGTCGGCCACCGCGTCGAGGAGCCCGCCGTTGGCGACGTCCTGGAACTCCAGGTCGGTGAAGCCCCACTCGGCTTTGAGTCGACGCCGACGCGCGGCAGGAGGCTCGGGGAGCGCCGCTCGAAGCTCCTCGATCAGTTCGGGCGCGGGCACCACAGGGAGCAGGTCGGGCTCCGGGAAGTAGCGGTAGTCGTCGGCATCCGACTTCGGTCGGCCCGGCGAGGTGCGCCCGGTGTCTTCGTGCCAGTGCCGCGTCTCTTGCGTGATCGTGCCACCCTTGGCCAGGATCGCGGCCTGGCGCTGGATCTCGTACCGCACGGCGCGCTCGACAGAACGCATCGAGTTCACGTTCTTCGTCTCGGTGCGGGTGCCGAGCTTCTCCTGGCCGCGCGGACGCAGCGACACGTTCGCATCGCAGCGGAGGTTTCCGCGCTCGAGCCGGGCCTCCGAGATGCCGAGACCGCGAACGATGTCGCGGATTGTCGCGACGTACGCCTTGGCGAGGGCGGGGGCGGAGTGCTCCGCACCGAAGATCGGCTTGGTGACGATCTCGACGAGCGGCACACCGGCGCGGTTGTAGTCGACGAGCGAGTACTCCGCGCCCTGGATACGGCCGGTCGAGCCGCCCATGTGGGTGAGCTTGCCCGCGTCTTCCTCCATGTGTGCGCGCTCGATCGGCACGGTGACGATCGAGCCGTCTTCGAGCTCGACTTCGACCGAGCCCTCGAAGGCGATCGGCTCGTCGTACTGCGAGATCTGGTAGTTCTTGCCGAGGTCGGGGTAGAAGTAGTTCTTCCGAGCGAACCGGCTCGAGGGCGCGATCGAGCAGCCGAGGGCGAGGCCCAGGCTGATCGACGAGCGGATCGCCTCGGCGTTCACCACCGGCAGGGCACCGGGGAGCCCCATGTCGACCGGCGCGACGAGCGTGTTCGGCTCGGCGCCGTGGTTCGCCTCGTTCGCCGGGTTCGGCGCGGACGAGAACATCTTGGTCGCGGTGTTGAGCTCGACGTGCACCTCGAAACCGAGGACGGGCTCGAACATCTCGAGCGCTTCGTCGAAGTCCATCAGGGCGTCTTTCGCCATCAGAGCGACGCTCCGTTCGTGAGAGAAGGGGCACGGTCGAGGAGCGGACCGCCCCACTGGTCGACGAGCAACGCCTCGAGCGCCGCGCCGACGCGGTACAGGCGCGCGTCCTCGCGGGCGGGGGCGAGGAACTGGATGCCGACGGGCAGCCCGTCTTCTTCGGCCAGGCCGCTGGGGATCGAGATACCCGGGACGCCCGCGAGGTTGGCAGGGATCGTGGTGATGTCGTTGAGGTACATCTGCAGGGGGTCGTCGATCTTCTCGCCGAGTCGGAAGGCCGTCGTCGGCGCCGAGGGCGTCGCGATGACGTCCACCTGCGCGAAAGCGGCATCGAAGTCCTGCTGGATCAGCGTGCGCACCTTCTGCGCGCTGCCGTAGTAGGCGTCGTAGTAGCCGGCGGACAGCGCGTACGTTCCGAGGATGATGCGGCGCTTGACCTCGGGCCCGAACCCGGCGTCGCGCGTCGCGGCCATGACGTTCTCGACCGTGGGGGCACCCTGCGGGGTCACGCGGAGACCGAATCGCACCGAGTCGAACTTCGCGAGATTGCTCGACGCTTCGGCGGGAAGGATCAGGTAGTACGCGGCGACTCCGTACTCGAAGTGAGGCGCGTTGATCTCCACGATCTCGGCGCCCTGGGCTTCCATGGCAGCCAGCGAGGCGCGGAACGAGTCCGACACGCCCTTCTGGAAGCCGCGGTCGTCGAGCTCGCGGATGACGCCCACTCTCAGGCCCTTCAGGACCTCACCGGTCGCCCCCTCTCGGGCGGCCGTGGCGAATGAGGGCCACGCGTCCGACAGCGAAGTGGAATCGTTCGCGTCATGCCCGCCGATCACGTCGTGCAGCAGGCCTGCGTCGAGCACGGTGCGGGTGACCGGACCGACCTGGTCGAGGCTCGAGGCCAGGGCGATCGCGCCGTAGCGGCTGACCCCACCGTAGGTGGGCTTGACGCCGACCGTGCCGGTGACGTGGGCGGGCTGGCGGATCGAACCACCGGTGTCGGAGCCGAGTGCCAGGGGTGCCTCGAAGGCGGCGACGGCCGCCGCCGAGCCACCGCCGGAACCACCCGGAATGCGGTCGAGATCCCAGGGGTTACGCGTGGGACCGTAGGCGGAGAACTCCGTGGACGAGCCCATCGCGAATTCGTCCATGTTGGTCTTCCCGAGCGGCACGAGACCGGCGGCACGGGAACGAGCGACGACCGTGGCGTCGTAGGGCGACATGTAGCCCTCGAGGATCTTCGAACCGCTGGTGGACGGCATGTCGGTCGTGACGAGCACATCCTTCACCGCGAGCGGCACTCCCGCCAGCTCGTGCAGCTGCTCACCGGCGGCGCGACGGCGGTCGATGTCAGCCGCGACGTCGAGGGCGTGGTCGCTGACGTGCAGGAACGCGTGGACGGCGCCGTCGACGGCGGCGATGCGGTCGAGGTGCGCCTGCGTGGCTTCGACGCTCGACACCTCGGACGACGAGAGCTTGGCCGCCAGGTCGGCCGCGGTGAGGCGGGTGAGATCGGTCACTGCTCTTCTCCCAGAATGGCGGTCACGCGGAATCGGCCGTCGGCCTGGTCGGGCGCGTTCTGCAGCACCTGCTCGCGCGTCAGCTGCGGCTGCACGACGTCGGGGCGGAAGACGTTCTCGAGCGGGATCGGGTGGCTCGTCGCGACGACCTCGGGGGTCGCCACCTCGGACACCTTCGCGATGTTGTCGACGATGGCATCCAGCTGGCCGGTGAGGCTCTGGACCTCCTCGTCGCTCAACTGGATCCGGGCGAGCACACCGAGATGGCGCACGAGATCAGGAGTGATTTCAGACACCCTCCGATCCTAGTTCGCGTCGTGTTCGCCCTGCGCTCGCGACCGGCATGGCCGGGGAGAGTCGCCGAGCGAGACACGCCTGGGGAGGAACGGTCGACTCGCCTCCGAAATCCTGTGGACACGGATCGCGGTTGTGAACGACGCCCCGCGCGACATGCCTCGCCCTAGGCTGGCCGGGTGACCAGCTTCGATCCGCCCCGTCCCTGGACCCACAGCTACGCCGCCGGCGTTCCCGAAGACCTCGAGCCCCAGACCGGGTCGCTCGTCGACATCGTCGATGCCTCGGCCCGCGACTATCCCGACGCTCCGGCGCTCCAGTTCTTCGGACGAGAGACGACGTACGCCGAGATGTCCGCCGAGATCGCGCGCGTCGCAGGCGCGCTGGCTGCTCACGGCGTGCGCGCCGGCGACCCGGTGGCGATCGTGCTCCCGAACTGCCCGCAGCACATCGTGGCGTTCTACGCCGTCCTGCGGCTCGGCGCCGTCGTCGTCGAGCACAACCCGCTCTACACCGCTCGCGAGCTGCGGAAGCAGTTCGAAGACCACGGCGCGAAGCACGCCATCGTCTGGAGCAAGGTCGTGCGCACGGTGCAGGACTTCCCCGCGGACCTGCGGCTGACGACGCTCGTGTCGGTCGACGTGACAGAAGCGATGCCGTTCCGCATGCGCCTGGCGCTGCGCCTCCCGATCGCGAAGGCCCGAGAGTCGCGGGCGGCACTCACCGAGAAGACGCGGGACGCCACCCCCTGGGCCGACCTCGTGCGTCACTCGCCGCTGCCCGAGGCGCACCCGCGTCCCTCGTCGGCCGACCTGGCGATCATCCAGTACACGAGCGGCACCACCGGTACCCCCAAGGGTGCCATGCTGACGCACGCAAATCTCCTCGCCAACGCCGCGCAAGCGCGCGCGTGGGTGCCGCAGATCGTGCGGGGCGAAGGGTGCGTTGTCTATGCCGTCCTGCCGATGTTCCACGCCTACGGGCTCACTCTGTGCCTCACGTTCGCCATGTCGATGGGAGCGCGACTGGTGCTGTTCCCCAAGTTCGATCCCGATCTGGTCCTGGCTGTGACGAAGAAGCACCCCGCGACCTTCCTGCCCCTGGTTCCGCCGATCGCGGAGCGGCTCCTCGCCGCGGCGCAGGCGAAGGGCATCTCGCTCCACGGCACCGACGTGGCGATCTCCGGCGCGATGGCGCTGCCGCACGATCTGGTCGTCCCCTTCGAGAAGGCCACGGGCGGATACCTGGTCGAGGGATACGGTCTGAGCGAGTGCTCCCCCGTCCTCATGGCGAACCCCGTCGCCGACAACCGCGTCGCCGGGACGGTCGGTCTTCCGCTCCCCGGAACCGAGTGCCGGGTCGTCGACCCCGACGACCCGCGTCGCGACGTCGAACGCGGCGAACTCGTCGTCCGAGGACCGCAGGTGTTCTCCGGCTATTACGGCAAGCCCGAAGCGACCGACGAAGTCTTCGTCGACGGGTGGTTCCGCACGGGGGACATCGTCACGATCGATGACGCCGGGTTCGTCCGCATCGTCGACCGGATCAAAGAACTGATCATCACGGGCGGTTTCAACGTCGCACCCACCGAGGTCGAGAACGTGCTGCGCCAGCATCCCGACGTGGCCGATGTGGCCGTGGTCGGGCTGCCGAGTGAACACTCCGGTGAGGAGGTCGTCGCCGCGGTGGTTCCGACTACTCCCGGCGCGATCGACGCTGAGGCGGTGCGGGCGTTCGCGCGCGGCATCCTGACGCCGTACAAGGTTCCGCGTCGCATCGTCGTCGTCAACGAACTGCCGAAGTCACTCATCGGCAAGGTGCTGCGCCGCCAGGTACGGGAGCAGCTCCTCCCGAAGGAGTGATCGTCGCCTGAGCGATGACGTCGTCGCCTGCCGCGGGTCGCCGGTGCCGACTCGCCGATCGCACCGCCGTGCGGCCTAACGCTCGTCGACGACCGCGTCCGAGCCTTCAGGCGCACCGCCATCGAGCGCTGCGGGCCCCTGCTCGACCAGAATGCGGAACTGAGCGGCATCCAGGATGCGCAGCCCCAGCTCCTCGGCCTTCGCGAGCTTGGATCCGGCACCCGGCCCCGCCGCGACGAAGTCGGTCTTCTTCGACACGCTCGACGCCGCTTTGCCGCCGGCGGCGAGGATCGCCTCCTGCGCCCCCTCGCGCGTGTAGCCGTCGAGCGACCCCGTCGCGACCACGGTGAGGCCGGCCAGAACACCACCCGCCGCGGCGGCGGCCCCGGGACCGGGGTGCCCCGGCACCGAGAACCGCACCCCGGCAGCCGCCCACTGATCGACGATCTCTCGATGCCAGTCGATCTCGAACCAGTCGATCACGGCGTCGGCGATGATGCCGCCGACCCCCTCGACCGCGGCGAGCTCTTCGCGCGACGCCGCGCGGATGGCATCCAGAGATCCGAACCACTGAGCGAGTGCCCGCGCGGCGACGGGGCCGACGTGGCGGATGTTCAGCGAGACGAGCAGACGCCACAGGTCTTTCGTCTTGGCTTTCTCGAGCTCGGCGACCAGCTTGATGGCCTGCTCGGACGGCAGCACCTCGCGGTGGTCCTTGCGGATGCCGCGGCGCCTTCGCTCGGCCGGGTCGAGGTCTTGGGTCCCGGGCGGGTACGACGCTGGGCCGAGCTTCTGGAACGGCGCCCGACGGACGAGCTCTCCGGTGTCCGGGTCGACTTTGCGCTCGCCCGTCTCGGAATCGCGGACGACGACCTCGATGGGAACCAACTCCTCGACGGTCAGGTCGAACAACCCGGCCTCGGTGTCGAGCGGCGGGCGCTCGGGCACGTCCGGCTGCGTGAGCGCAGCCGCCGTGACCTCACCGAGCGCCTCGATGTCGAGAGCGCCCCTCGAGCCGATGTGCTCGACGCGGCCTCGCACCTGCGCGGGGCACGAGCGTGCGTTGGGACACCGCAGGTCGATGTCGCCCTCTTTCGCGGGGCGGAGGGGCGTGCCGCACTCGGGGCAGTCCGCCGGCATCACGAATGCCCTCTCGGTCCCGTCGCGCAGCTCGACGACGGGTCCGAGCACCTCGGGGATGACGTCGCCGGCCTTTCGCAGGACCACGGTGTCGCCGATGAGGACGCCCTTGACCTTGACGACATCCTGATTGTGCAGGGTGGCCTGGCGCACCACGCTCCCTGCGACCCTCGCCGGTTCCATCACCGCGAACGGTGTCGCGCGCCCCGTGCGACCGACCGAGACGACGATGTCGAGCAGCTTCGTGTTCACCTGCTCGGGCGGGTACTTGTACGCGATCGCCCACCGCGGTGCACGGCTGGTCGCGCCGAGCTCGTCGTGCAGCGCGAGCTCGTCGACCTTGACCACCACGCCGTCGATCTCGTGCTCGACGTCGTGTCGGTGTTCGCCGTAGTGCGCGACGAACGACAGCACGCCGTCGATGCTCGACTCGACGCGGCTGTAGGGCGACGTGGGGAGTCCCCAAGACGCGAGGAGTTCGTAGATCTCGCTCTGCGCCGCAACGGGCGGATCGGGCCACGCTCCGATCCCGTGCACGTACAGCGACAGGGAGTCGATCCGCGCGAGACCCGCTTCGAGTTCGAGACCGCTCTTCTTCTCGATCTGCTGCCGCAGGCCACCGCTGGCCGCGTTTCGCGGGTTGGCGAAGGCGGGGAACCGGCGCGCCGCAGCCTGCTCCGCCTTCTCTTCGTCGAACGCACGCGCACCGCGCCGACCGGCGGCACGCTCTCGCGCCTCAGCGACGGCGCGCTCCCGGAACTCCCCCTGGAGGCGGTTGAGGTTCTCGAACTTCGCGACGGGGATGAAGACCTCTCCGCGCACCTCCACGAGCGCCGGATGGCCCGCTCCCGAGAGCTCGCGCGGCACACCCGCGAGACGCAGCGCGTTCTCGGTGACAATCTCGCCCACGCGCCCGTCGCCGCGCGTCGCCGCCGAGGTCAGCACGCCGTTCTCGTACCTCAGGCTGATCGCCAGGCCGTCGATCTTGAGCTCGCTGAGCCAGTGCACCTTCCGCCCCGCGGCGGCTTCGGTCTTGACCGCCCAGTCGCGCAGTTCGTCTGGCGAGAACACGTTGTCGAGACTGAGCATGCGCTCGGCGTGCTCGATCGTCGCGAGATCCGTGGCCCCGGCCGCACCGACCGACAGCGTCGGGCTGTCCTGCCCCTGCAGCTCGGGATGAAGCCGCTCGAGCGCCTCGAGCCGGTGCATCCAGCCGTCGTAGGTCGCGTCATCGACGAGCTCGGCATCGCGACCGTAGTACGCCTCGCGGGCGTCGACGATGCGCTGGGCCAGGTCGGCGGCCTCGGTGCGCGCGTCGTCGAGGGTGAGGTCGGGAAGCTGATCGTGCTCGGTCACGGATCCAGCTTAGGGAGGGCCTCCGACATCGAGCGCGGGCCTTGCGGGAGCGTGTCGAGCGGAGGACCAGGGACGACGGGAGGGCGTTTCCGACGCGGCGGTCCTCCGCTCGTCCCTCGTCCTCCGCCCGTCACACCGCCCGCGCGCAACGCCCTCTCGCCCGCTCACAGCGCCCTCCCGCCCGCGCGCAACGCCCTCCCGCCCGCGCGCAGCGCCCTCACGCCGCGCGCGCAGGGCTGTTCTGCGGTGACGCCGCCCTGTCCCGGCGCCGCGCCTTCCGCGACAGCGCTCAGACCTCGACCGGCACCGCCGACACGGTCCGGTCGATCGTGAACTGCCCGATCACGCGCGTGCCGTCGTACAGCACCGCCGTCTGGCCGGGGGCCACGCCGTCGAACGGCACCTCCGGGCGCACGGTCAACACGCCGCCGTCCAGCGTCGCGACCGCGGGAACCGGATCGGCGTGGGCGCGGATCTGCACGTCGCACGAGAACGACGTCGCCGACGGCGCGCGCCCCGCCCACGTGAAACGCTCCCCCGCGATCTCGGCGCAGGCCAGAGCCTCCTTCGGGCCGACCACCACGGTGTTGTTCACCGGACGCACCTCGAGCACGAACCTCGGCTTGCCGTCGGCGGCGGGAACGCCCAGCTGCAGCCCTCGGCGCTGGCCGACGGTGAACGCGTGAGCTCCGTCGTGGGTGCCCACCACGGCTCCCGAACGGTCGAGGATCTCGCCCTTCTCGGCACCGACCTTGTCGGCGAGCCAGCCGCGGGTGTCACCGTCGGGGATGAAGCAGATGTCGTGGCTGTCGGGCTTCTGCGCCACCGTCAGGCCGCGCTCCTCCGCCTCGGCGCGCACGAGCGCCTTCGACGGGGTCGAGCCCAGCGGGAAGTATGTGTGCGCGAGCTGCTCGGCCGTCAGCACGCCCAGGACGTACGACTGGTCCTTGGCGTTGTCCGACGCCCGGTGCAGCTCCCGCCCTTCGGGCGTGTCGACGAGAGTGGCGTAGTGCCCGGTGCAGACGGCGTCGAAGCCGAGCTCGATCGCGCGCTCGAGGAGCGCGGCGAACTTGATCTTCTCGTTGCATCGCATGCAGGGGTTGGGCGTCCGACCCGCGCGGTACTCCGCGACGAAATCGTCGATGACGTCGTCGCGGAACCGCTCCGAGAAGTCCCAGACGTAGAACGGCATCCCGAGCTTGTCGGCCGCGCGTCGGGCGTCCATCGCGTCCTCGATCGTGCAGCACCCGCGGCTCCCCGCGCGAAGCGTGCCGCCGGCGCGCGAGAGCGCCAGGTGCACGCCGACCACGTCGTGGCCGGCGTCGACGGCGCGCGCCGCCGCCACCGCGGAATCGACGCCACCGCTCATCGCCGCCAGAACTCGCATCGTCCCAGTCTACGAAGCGTGACCTGAACGGGCTCCGGATGCCACAGCCCGGGCGTAGGCGTCCGGAAGCAGGGTGAGGACGGCATCGACGTCCCCCGCGGTCGAGGTGCGTCCGAGGGTGAAACGGAGCACCGAACGCGCCGCGCGCTCCCCCAGCCCCAGGGCCAGGACCACGTGAGACGGCTCGGCCACGCCGGCCTGGCACGCCGACCCCGTGGAAACCGCGACCCCCGCCATGTCGAGGAGGAACAGCAACGTCTCGCCCGCGGCATCCGGAAACAAGACGTGCGCATTCCCCGGAAGCCGGTCGACCGGGTCGCCCAGCAGCCGAGCCTCGGGAATCGAACGACGGATGCCGTCGATCAGCCGATCGCGCAGGGCGCTCAGCCGCCGCGTCTCGTCTTCGCGTTCGGCCTCGGCTGCGGTGGCAGCCGCCGCGAAGGCGGCGGCTCCGGCGACGTCCTGGGTACCGGCGCGGAGCCCCCGCTGTTGTCCCCCGCCGTGCACCAGGGGCGTCAGGGTCGCGTGGCGCGACACGACGGCGGCTCCGACACCGACGGGACCGCCGACCTTGTGCGCCGACACCGACAGCGCGGCAAGTCCTCCGCCCGCCGTGCCTGTCCCCCGCCAACCGGCGAAATCGATCGGGACCTGTCCGAGCGCCGAGACCGCGTCGAGATGAAGGGGAACTCCGGCCGCGGATGCCGCGGAAGACAGGCTCGCGGCATCCTGCAGCGTTCCGACCTCGTTGTTCGCCACGAGCGCCGTCGCGAGCGCCGCGCCGGGGAGGGCCGCGGCGAAGGCGTCGGTGCCGATGCGTCCCGCATCGTCCAGAGCGACTGCCCGGACGTCGGCGCCGTCGGCCGACGCGAGCCAGCCGACGACGTCGAGCGTGGCGTGGTGCTCCCCGTCGGGGAGGACCACCGTGTCCGACCCGTGAGGGCGCGCCCACCACAGTCCCTTCAGCGCGAGGTTCGCCGCCTCCGTCCCGCCGGACGTGAAGACGATCTCGATCGGTTGACACCGCAGAACGCGCGCGAGCTCGTCGCGGGCGTCTTCGAGCAGACGCCTGGCGGCCTGGCCGGCGCCGTGGATCGAGGACGGGTTGCCCAGCACCTCGTGCGCGGCCAGCCATGCCTCCCGGGCTTCTGCGCGCAGCGGGGTGGTCGCTGCGTGATCGAGGTAGACCTGCATCCCGCTTTCCCTCCCGACGACGCGCGCCGCCTTCACTACCCTAGATCTCATGGTCCGACCCGAGACTGTCCTTCCCCCGCACGCCGGCCTGCTCGATGACGCATTCGACGACCTCGGTGTGACCCTCGGCCCCGACGGAGGCACCCTGCGCGTGTGGTCGGCTCACGCCGACGCGATGCAGCTCCTCGTGTTCGACGACGTCGATCTCGACTGGGCGACCGAGACGCTCACGATGGCGCCGACGGGTGGCGGGGTGTTCGAGGTCACGACTCCCCTGCTGCGCCCGGGTGCGCGCTACGCGATCCGCGTCGGTGGTCCGCACGGGCCGGGGAACACCTTCAATCCGCAGACGCTTCTCATCGAGCCCTACTCGCGCGGACTCGTCTCCGGGTCGTTCGGCGACTGGCGCTCCGTGGTGATCGACGGCGCCTTCGACTGGGGCGCGTCCACCAAGCCGCGGGTGCCGATGGACCGCACCGTCATCTACGAGGGGCATGTCAAAGGGCTGACGAAGCGGCATCCGTTCATCCCGCCCGCGCTTCACGGCACGTACGCCGGCCTCGCGCACCCCGCGATGATCGAGCACTTCCACTCGCTGGGCATCACCAGCGTCGAACTGCTCCCCGTGCACGCGTTCGCGACCGAGCCGCGCCTGCTCCAACTCGGCCTCACCAACTACTGGGGCTACAACTCGCTGAATTTCTTCACCCCGCACGCCGCGTACGCCACGGCCGCGAGCCGCGCCGAGGGGCCCGAGGCCGTCCTGCGCGAGTTCAAGGGAATGGTCAAGCTCCTGCACGAGGCCGGCCTCGAGGTGATCCTCGACGTGGTCTACAACCACACGGCCGAAGAGAGCATCGGCGGCCCGCGCACGAGCCTGCGCGGCATCGACAACCGCTCCTACTACCGACAGACCGACGAGGGCGTCTACATCGACGAGACCGGCTGCGGCAATGCGGTGAACACGTCGACGGATGCCGCTGCGCGCCTCGTCCTGGACTCGTTGCGGTACTGGACGAACGATGTGCAGATCGACGGCTTCCGCTTCGACCTCGCGGTGACGCTCGGGCGCGACGCGAACCATTCCTTCACGCCCGATCATCCGCTGCTGCAGGCCATCCGAGACGACGAGCACCTGGCCGGGACCAAGCTCATCGCCGAGCCGTGGGACGTCGGCATGGGCGGGTGGCAGACCGGCGCCTTCGGCGAGGGCTGGCACGAATGGAACGACCGCTACCGCGATCGGGTGCGCAACTTCTGGCTGAGCGACATCGACTACGCCCGCCGGGCCGATACCGCCCCGGTCGGCATCGGGGGTTTCGCGACGCGACTCGCCGGTTCGTCCAACACCTTCAGCGAAGAGCGCGGACCTCTCGCGAGCATCAACTTCGTGACCGCCCACGACGGATTCACGCTCCGCGACCTGGTCTCGTACGACGTCAAGCACAATCTCGGCAACGGCGAGCAGAACCGCGACGGCGCCGACACGAACCGCTCGTTCAACCACGGGGCCGAGGGCCGCACCGACGACGAACGGGTGCTCGCCACACGCCGCAAAGCGATGCGCAACCTCATGGGCACGCTCCTGCTATCGGCTGGCGTGCCGATGATCACCGCGGGCGACGAGATGGGCCGCACCCAACGCGGCAACAACAACGCCTACTGTCACGACTCGACCCTCACGTGGCTGTCGTGGGACCTCGCGCCCTGGCAACGCGACCTGTTCGCACACACGCAGCGCCTCCTGCAGCTGCGGCGCGAGAACCCGGCGCTGCGCCCGAAGCGGTTCGCCCGAGCGGGAGAGAGCATCCCCTCGGCCTCGGTGATGGAGTGGTTCGACGAGCGGGGCGAGACCATGTCGGGCGAGCGGTGGACCGACCCGTCGCACCGGACTCTGCAATATCTGGCGACCTCGACGCCCGAGGAAGAGCAACTCAATCGCATCCTGCTCATCGTGCACGGCAACGAGCGCGCGATCGACGTGACGCTGCCGACGCTGGAGCCGGGCGTCTCGTTCGTCTCGCTCTGGTCGAGCGAGGAAGAGGCCCCGACCGAGCACGGCGAACGCTTCGCCGCGGGAGATGTGCTCGCCGTCGCGGGAACGTCGATGAGACTGTTCCGCGTCGAGTAACCGGGCCGCCGTGTCAAGGCCGGGAGAATGGATGCCGTGAGGTCGGCGGGCCGCGATAGGTTCGGATCGTGGCCACCACGACGACTCCTACGCCCGTACGTCCCTGGCGCAGCGGCGCCTCGATTCCCGAGCGCCCGGTCAAACCGACGCCGACCGCGAAGGGCGTGGTGACGCCGCGCATCCCGCTCGCGCTCCCCCACCCCAGCGTGCCGGGCGGACGCTTCCGCCCGTCGGCGTACGTCGGCGAGGCCGTCCCCTTCACGGTCACCGCCTTCCGCGAAGGGCATGACCGCATCGGCGTGCACGTGAGGTTGTTCTCGCCCTCCGGCGACGAGTCGCTGCACCGGCTCAGCCCCCTGAACGACGGGTTCGACCGGTGGTCCACGCTCGTCGCTCCGCTCGAGCAGGGCATCTGGCGATTCCGTTTCGAAGCGTTCGCCGACGAGTTCGCGACGTGGGAGCACGCGGCCGACGTCAAGATCGCCGCGGGGGTCGACACCGCTCTCATGCGCGAGATCGGTGCCCGGCTCTTCGACCGCGCGCGCGGGGAGAAGAAGCGCCCCGGCAGCGACAAGGACGTGCTGTACGAGGCGGCGCGCGCGCTGCGCGACCCGGACACGCACGATGACGTCGCCCTCGAGATCGTCCGCAGCCCCGAGATCGCCGCCATCTTCACGGCCAGGCCCGTGATGGGCTTGGTCTCGGTGGGGCGTGAGACGGAGCTGCTCGTCGAGCGTGAGCGCGCCGGCGTCGGCGCGTGGTACGAGTTCTTCCCCCGATCCGAGGGCGCGACGCGCGCCGAAGACGGAACCGTCGTGAGCGGAACCTTCCGCACCGCGACGGACCGTCTGCCGGGGGTCGCCGGCATGGGCTTCGACGTGCTGTACCTGCCGCCGATCCACCCCATCGGCGAGAGCAACCGCAAGGGCCCGAACAACACCCTCGTCACGTCGCCCGGCGACCCCGGCTCGCCGTGGGCCATCGGCGGTCCGGCGGGCGGTCACGACGCCGTGCACCCCGACCTCGGGACTCTCGACGACTTCCGCGCCTTCGTCTCGGCCGCACGCGCCCAGGGCATCGAGGTCGCGCTCGACCTGGCCCTCCAGGCCTCGCCCGACCACCCGTGGGTGACGGAGCACCCCGAGTGGTTCACGACGCTGCCCGACGGCTCGATCGCCTACGCCGAGAATCCGCCGAAGAAGTACCAGGACATCTACCCGGTCAACTTCGACAACGACCCCGACGGCATCCGCGCCGAGGTCCTGCGGATCGTGCGGCACTGGATCGCCCAGGGCGTCCGCATCTTCCGCGTCGACAATCCGCACACCAAGCCCCTGCAGTTCTGGGAGTGGCTGATCGCGACCGTCAGCGCCGAAGAGCCCGACGTCGTCTTCCTCGCCGAGGCGTTCACGCGCCCGGCTCCCCTGCAGGGACTCGCCATGGCCGGGTTCCAGCAGAGCTACACCTACTTCACGTGGCGGAACACGAAGGAAGAGCTCGAGGAGTTCCTCTCGGGCCTCGCGCACGAGACCTCCGACTTCCTGCGCCCCAACCTCTTCGTCAACACCCCCGACATCCTCACCGAGTACCTCCAGTTCGGAGGCCGTCCGGCCTACAAGATCCGCGCGGCCCTGGCGGCGACGGCCGCACCGACCTACGGCGTCTACGCCGGTTACGAGCTCTACGAGAACGTGGCTCGTCCGGGGTCGGAAGAAAACATCGACAACGAGAAGTACGAGTACAAGTTCCGCGATTGGGTGGGCGCCGAAGCGGCGGGCGATTCCCTCGCTCCCTACCTGCGCATGCTGAATCACGTGCGGCGCGACCACCCCGCCCTGCGCCAGCTTCGCAACCTCGACGTGCACTGGAGCGACGACGACGCGATCCTCGTCTACTCGAAGCACCTCGACGCGGCGCTCTCCCCCACCGGCGAGAGCGACACGATCATCGTCGTCGCCAATGTCGACCCGCACTCGGCGCGGCAGAGCACGGTGCATCTCGACACCACGGTGTGGGGCGTCGAGCCCGGCACCCCCTACGAGGTCGAAGACCTCGTGACCGGTCAGGTCTGGACCTGGGCCGATCACAACTTCGTGCGCTTGGACGCGTTCGACGAACCCGTGCACATCCTGCACGTGAAGGAGGTCCGATGAGCACGCTTCCCGCCGAGATCCTGGATGCCGTCGCCTACGGCACGCACCACGACCCGCACAGCGTCCTCGGCGCGCACGAGACCGCTGAGGGGTGGGTGATCCGCGTTCGTCGCCCCCTCGCCAAGGAGGTCGTCGCCGAACTCGGTGACGGCACGACGGCCGTTCTGTCGCACGTGCGGGGCGGGATCTGGGAAGCGTCCGTCCCCGGCCACCCCGGTGCGTACCGCGTCAGCTCGACCTACGACGACGGCGTCGGTCACGTCGCCGACGATCCCTATCGCTTCCCGCCGTCGGTCGGCGAGCTCGACCTGCACCTCATCGCCGAGGGCCGACACGAGGAGCTGTGGCGTGTCCTCGGAGCGCACGTGCGCGAGATCGACGGTATCTCCGGGACCGCCTTCACCGTCTGGGCTCCCAATGCGCGGGCGCTGCGCGTGATCGGCGATTTCAACGGCTGGGACGGTCAGGGCAGCGCGATGCGCTCCATGGGGTCCAGCGGTATCTGGGAGCTCTTCGTTCCGGGCGTGGGCGTCGGCGCGCGCTACAAGTTCGAGATCCTCGCGCGCAGTGGCGCATGGGTGCAGAAGGCCGACCCGATGGCGCGCCTCGCCGAGGTTCCGCCCGCGACGGCTTCGGTCGTGACGGATTCGACCTATACCTGGTCGGATGACAGCTGGATCACGGAGCGTTCGAACAGCGCGCCGATCGACCGTCCGA
Organism: Microbacterium testaceum; assembly: GCF_001476285.1. Lineage (GTDB taxonomy): Bacteria > Actinomycetota > Actinomycetes > Actinomycetales > Microbacteriaceae > Microbacterium > Microbacterium testaceum_B. The sequence continues at coordinate 49,204 of NZ_LDRU01000032.1, forward strand.
TGTCGATCTACGAGCTCCACCTCGGCTCGTGGAAGCAGGGGCTGTCGTATCGCGACGCCGCGGACGAGATCATCGCCTACGTCGGCGCTCAGGGCTTCACGCACGTCGAGTTCCTGCCGCTCGCCGAACACCCGTTCGGCGGCTCCTGGGGCTACCAGGTGTCGGGCTACTACGCCCCGACGAGCCGCTTCGGCGACCCCGACGATCTGCGCTACCTGATCGATCGCCTGCACCAGGCCGGCATCGGCGTCATCATGGACTGGGTCCCCGGCCACTTCCCCAAGGACGAGTTCGCCCTGGCGCGCTTCGACGGCGAGGCGCTCTACGAGCACCCCGACCCCCGCCGCGGCGAGCACAAGGACTGGGGCACGCTCATCTTCGACTACGGCCGCAACGAGGTGCGCAACTTCCTCGTCGCGAACGCGCTCTACTGGTTCGAGGAGTTCCACGTCGATGGTCTGAGAGTGGATGCCGTCGCCTCCATGCTCTATCTCGACTACTCCCGCAACGACGGCGAATGGGCGCCCAACCAGTTCGGCGGGCGCGAGAACCTCGAGGCGATCCGTTTCCTCCAGGAGGTCAACGCGACCTCGTACAAGCGTTACCCCGGTATCGCGATGATCGCCGAGGAGTCCACGAGCTTCCCGGGCGTCACCGCGCCCACGTCCCACGCCGGCCTCGGTTTCGGCTTCAAATGGAACATGGGGTGGATGAACGACTCCCTGCAGTACATCGCGCGCGATCCGATGTACCGCTCGCACCACGAGGGAGAGCTGTCGTTCTCGTTCGTCTACGCGTTCAGCGAGAACTTCATCCTTCCGATCAGTCACGACGAGGTCGTACACGGCAAGGGCAGCCTCTTCGGACGGATGCCGGGAGACCACTGGCAGAAGCTCGCGAACATGCGCGCGTTCCTGGCGTACATGTGGGGCCACCCCGGCAAGCAGCTGCTGTTCATGGGCCAGGAGTTCGGCCAGATGTCCGAGTGGTCCGAAGGACGCGGCCTGGACTGGTGGATGCTCGACCAGCCGTCTCACGCGCAGCTGCACGACTTCGTGGCCGAGCTCAACCGCGTGTACAAGGAGCACGCGCCGCTGTGGTCGCGCGATCACGACGGAGCGGCGTTCTCGCGCCTGGGCGCACCCGCCTGGAACCCGAACGTGCTCGCCTTCGCCCGGCGCGATCACCACGGCAACACAATCGCCGTGCTGTGCAACTTCTCGGGCGTGCCCCTCGGCGACTTCCCGATCGATCTCCCCGAGGCGGGGACGTGGACCGAGGTCCTCAACAGCGACGCCGAAGCCTTCGGCGGCTCGGGTCAGGGCAACTTCGGCGCCGTGACGACGGACGCGCGCGGAAGCGCCGTCCTGACTCTGCCGCCGCTCGGGGTGCTCTGGCTGCAGCACTCCGCAGGGGCCTGACCCGGTACCGATATGACGAAGGGCCCGTCCTCGGCGGACGGGCCCTTCGTCGATGATCAGAAGAGCAGGGACGCCAGTCGCCCTCGCGCGCGGAGGACGCGCGCGTCGTCGTCACCGACGATGCCGAAGAGCTCCAGGAGACGCGCTCGCACCGGAGCGCGCTCTTCCGCCGGAAGGGCTGCGAACAGGTCGAGCAGGCGTCCGAACGCATCGTCGACGTGGCCGCCGGCGAGATCGAGATCGGCGACGAGGAACTGGGCCTCGACGTCGGTGGGAGCCGCGGCGGCGGCCGCGCGGGCCTGCTGCAGGTCAGCGTCCTGGACCCGGTTCAGGAGACGAACCTGGCCGAGGCCGGCGGCGGCCTCCGCGTCGCGCGGGTTCTCCGCGAGAGCGCGCTCGTAGGCCGAGATCGCCCGCGGATAGTCGCCTTCTTCGATCGCGGCGAACGCCTCGGCGTGCAGCGGCGGCAGCGGAGCCTCGACGGGCTCATCGGCATCCGCGCTTTCGTCTCCCGTCGGCACCGTTCCGGTCACGCCGTGCTGCGCCGCCAGCTGCAGGAGCTGCGCGAAGACCTCGCGCACCTGCTGTTCGGGGACCGCGCCCGTGAAGAGGGGAACCGGCTGGCCCGCGACGAGAGCGACCACCATGGGGATCGACTGCGCGCGGAAGCCCTGTGCGAGCTGAGGATTGGCGTCGACGTCGACCTTCGCAAGAACGACCCGACCGCCGAGCTCGGTCACGACCTTCTCGAGCACCGGGCTGAGCTGCTTGCACGGCCCGCACCATTCCGCCCAGAGGTCGACGACCACCGGGACCGTCCGCGAGAGCTCGAGCACGTCTCCGAAGGACGCGTCGGTCACGTCGAAGATCAGCTTCGTCGCCGGCGCATCCGCGGTCGGCGCGGGAGCGCCACCCGTCGCGGGCGGCGTGGGACGGTTGCGCAGCGACGACAGATCGACCGCACCGCGCATGACGGAGCCGGGGGCAGGAGTGCTCACGGGGACACCTTCGCTTCGAGGAGGCTGGATCGGTAGCCGAGGAGACGGATCGGATCGTCCGACCCCTGGCTCGGGACGTAGAAGAAGATCTGGTCGGAGTACGTGGTGGTGAAGCCCGTCGCCGACTGGTCGACGCCGGTGAGGGCCTTGACCGCCGGGTTGTTGTCGAGCTTGATGACGGCGTCCGCGTTTGTCGGCTTCGCCGTGTCGCTCTCGTACACGTTCACCGCGACGATCGCACCGGTGTCGAGGGTGGCGAGCGCAATCGGATCCGTGGGACCGGCCGATGCCGTGAAGCTGATCTCCGCGGTGCCCGCTCCGGTCTGGTTGAGCTCGTCGGTCCGCTTCTTCTTGTTCTCCTCGATCGCCGGCAGGAGCAGGTCGTTGGCCGTGTCGAACTTCGACCACGACGCGCTGTTCTGTCCGTTGTTGATGAGGTCCGCGTAGGCGGTGGCGAGCTCGTTCGGCGGCATCACCAGGAACGAGGAGTCCGGCGGCACCTGGGTCGCGCCGACATATGGCGCGGCGAGCTCAGGCAGGTTCGTGGATGCCTCGAGGTTGCCGACGTAGGAGGCCCGGTACTCCGACCAGGGGTCGTCCTGCGTCATCATCATGATCGTCGTCGTGGGGGCGCTCGCGTCGGCGGACTCGACGACGGTCATCACGGTACGCGGCCACGCGTTCGTGGTCTGGGGAAGCGTGATCTGCACCGGCTCCGCGGGAATGGCGGGCAGCGCCGGACGGTCGGGGATGGCCGCGCGCAGGGTGTAGTTGGTCTTGCGCTCGGCGAGCGCCGGACCGGTCAGGCGCGTCTCGGCGGCGGTGGCGTCCATCGCCGCGTCGGCCTGCGCGACCGTCTGCGAGATCTTCGACACGATGCGCTGCGCCTGCGCCTCGGTGACCGCGGGCGGGAACTGCCCCTCGGGCACGATCACCGTGGCGGACGGGCTCGGGGAATCGGAAGCGGCGATCTGCGGCCACGCGTCGGCGGAGCAGCCCGCGAAGAGCGCTGCGGACACCCCGAGGGCGGGGAGGGCGATGAGAGCACGACGACCCGACCCGAGCGCACCGCGTGTCCGGCCGGTTCCTCGACGGCGGGTCGACTCGCTGATCATGCCCTTGTCCTCGCCGTCGGCGATCGAGATCGGTTCCGTCACCGGCAGCGGAAGCCCCTTGCGACGGGGCCGCCGCGAGCGACGGACATGACGGATGCCGAGGACGTAGAGCACGAGGCCGATGAGCAGCACGACTCCCCCGCCCACGATGAGCGGGCCCGCCCACGGAGTGGAGTTGTCGACCGGCCACGTCACCGTGATCGTGGAGGGGGCCGGCGCCTGTCCGTCCGAGGCGACGAGGACGCTCATATCGGCGGGAAGCTGCAGGGTCTGGGTGAGGGTGCCGGTCTGCTCAAACTCGTCGAGCCAGAGGTCGGACCCGACCGGTGAACGCGCACCGGCCGTCTGCGTTCCGGTCGTGGTATCGGCCGTTCCCGTGGCATCCGTGCCCCCGGTCGCATCCGTCGCGGTCGTCGAATCCGCGGGCGTGGACTCCACGGTCGGTTCGACGACGGAGGTCTCGACGGTGTTCTGGTCGCCCATCGTGACCGACGTGTACTCGGCGTCCGAGAGCCACGCTCGCATGTCCTCGGTGCGGCCGTAGGACACGAAGACATTCGCGTCGCCGTCGACGCGCAGCGTCTGCGCCCCCGGAAGGTTGCCGAGGACCGCGCCGTCGATCATCGTGTAGGCGGTCGACTGATCCGTCTGGATCGTCTGCGATGTCTCCGCCGGCCCTTGGAACACGGTGCGCTGGGCGATGCCCGCACCGATCATGACGGCGGCGATGATGAACGCCACCACGGCCCAGACGAATCTCACGCTATGCACCATCCTCAATCGGCGACTCGGGTGGTCGCCGAAGAATCGACGTTTCAGACTATCGGAGGACTCCTGAAAGTTCGCGGCGAGGACTGGACGCGCCCCACCGCCGCGCGCTCAGTATCCTTGCGGAAAGGACGCGGCCACGGCCGCAGGAGGCGGGAGTCCCCGGCATGAAGATCCACAACCCCTTCCGGGTGGCGCTGCTCGCGACCCTCGGTGTCGGCGTCGGGCTCCTGCTCATCGGCAGCGTCGAGAACCTGTCGACGATCCTCCTCTACGTGGGCACTGCGCTGTTCCTCTCGCTCGGCCTCGACCCGGTGGTCTCCTTCCTCGAACGGCGCGGGCTTCCGCGCTGGGCAGCCGTCCTCGCGACGATCCTCGGAGTTCTCGGCATCTTCGCGGGCATCATCCTGATGGTCGTGCCGATCATCGTGAGCCAGATCGCTCAGCTCGTCGCACAGGTCGAGGAACTCCTCCGGCCCGGTCGGTGGAACGAGATCGTCTCCGGCGCGCAGGACTGGGCCTCGTCGACTCTGCCGTGGCTCCCCCTCGATCAGGTGTGGGCCGGCATCCAGCACTGGTTCTCGACGCTCGACGTGGGTTCGATCTCCACCATGGTCGGCAACAGTCTGCTGACGATCGGCGGGGCGGTCGCTGCCGGACTCGGTGGCGCGTTCATCGTCCTGATCCTGACGATCTACTTCACGGCATCCACTCCGTCCCTCAAATCGGCGGTCTACCAGCTGGTGCCCGCGTCCAAGCGCGCCCGCTTCATCGAGCTGGCCGAGAAGATCACCGATTCGGTGGGGTACTACGTGATGGGTCAGGTCAGTCTGGGCGTCATCAACGGCATCCTGAGCGCGATCTTCCTGAGCATCATCAACGCCCCCTTCCCGGCGGTCCTCGCGGTCGTGGCGTTCTTCTTCTCGCTCATCCCGCTCGTGGGAACCCTGACCGGGTCGACGATCATCGTCCTGACGTGTCTGATCCCCGGTCTCGGCTCGCCGACGATGGCCCTCATCGCCCTCATCTACTACCTCGTGTACATGCAGATCGAGGCGTACGTCATCTCACCGCGGATCATGAACCGCGCCGTGTCGGTCCCGGGGGCGGTCGTCGTCATCGCGGCGCTCGCCGGCGGAGCGCTGCTGAACCTGCTCGGTGCGCTGATCGCCATTCCGGTGGCGGCCAGCATCCTGATCATCTATCGCGAGGTCATCATCCCGCGCCAGAACGAGCGCTGACGAGAGTCAGTCCGCGACGTCGTCGTCCCACTCGACGGCGAGCGGCAACGCGTCGGGGTTCACCGCGGCGACGATCTCGGTCAAGACACGGCGGGTCTGCGTCTCTCCGACCCAGAGGTGCTTGCCCCCGTCCACCGCGATGAGCGTCGCGTGCGGGATGGACGCGAATCGCTCGCGAGCCTCGTCGGGGCGCAGGTAGTCGTCGAACTCCGGCACGAGCACGACGACGCGACGCTGATCCTGGCCCCACGCCGCGACCTCGTCGGCGGTGGCGCGGTGCAGGGGCGGAGAGAGCAGGATGACGCCTTCGATGTCGTGGTCGCGTCCGTACTTCAACGCGAGCTCCGTCCCGAACGACCAACCGACGAGCCAGGGGCGCGGCAGCCCGCGCTCCCGGACGACATCCATGGCCGCGGCGACGTCGAAAGCCTCGGCCGCTCCTCCGTCGAAGGAGCCCTCGCTCGTACCGCGAGGCGAAGTCGTCCCCCGCGTGTTGAAGCGCAGCACGGCGAGGTCTGCCAGGGCAGGGAGGCGGCCGGCCGCCTTGCGCAGGATGTGCGAGTCCATGAACCCGCCCGCGGTGGGCAGGGGGTGCAGGGTGACGAGCGTCGCGACCGGCTCGCGCTCGGCCGGAAGGGCGAGCTCACCGACCAGGGTCAGACCGTCGACGGTCTGCAGATCGATGTCTTCTCGTCGCGCCGGAAGCAGCACGGGTCCCCGAATCTCCATCAGGCAATCCTCCAACAGGGTGTGTGCCAGTGGCGACGCGCGGCCAGGTCGGCCGCGTCGCCGAGAACGCCGTCCGCGCGCCACACGACCACGTGCGCGACGCCCGGCTCGACAGCCCGACCGCACCCCGGACAGCGATACTCCTTCTGCGCCTGAGGGGCGGATATCGGCTGCACGGTCCACTCGATGCCGCGCTTGACCTCGTTGCGCTTCCAGCCGGCGATCAACCGATCGAGCGAGTCATCGCCGCGGCGGGAATCCGGGCGGCGCTTGCGTGAGCGGGGCATGGATGCCACTCACCACCAGTGGTTGCTGGTCCAGAACGCGTACGCACCGGCCCAGCTGCCGTATCGGCCCGTCGCGTACCCGGTGGCCCACCGCAGGTTGTCGACAGGGTCGTACCCGTTGCCGGGAACCTTGCTGCACGGCAGCGCTTGCACGAGCCCACACGCTCCCGACGAGCGGTTGGTCGCGTTCGGGTTCCAGCCGCTCTCGCGGCTGACGATGTAGTCGACGTAGCCCATGTCGGACTCGGCGATGCCGGCGGCCGCCATCCACTCGGCGGGCGCACCGCCGCCTGTGTAGAACAGCGGGCCACCCCCGCCACCCGACGACCCCTGGTCTGCCGGGGAGGGAGTGGGTGTCGGCGTCGGCTTCGGCTTGACGTAGACGTTGTAGCTCGCGCGGTCGAGCTGCGGAGATTCGCGCTCGCCCGAGGTGGCCACGACCTGCGTGTCGCTCAGCCCCTCGGCGAACAGCGTGACCGTCTTCGGCTCCTCGGCCTTCGCGCTCGAGATCACGGCCCCCATGGGTCCGACGTAGGCCGCCGCGAAGAGAAGCGCGGCGCAGCCGGCGAACACCCCGACCACACCACGGCGGCGAGACCACCGAGGGGCGCCGCGGCGAGGGAGGGCGGGAGGAATGACGTCGGCCGAGTTCGCGCCACGGCGCGAGACGTGGCGCGAAGACGCACGTGTGAGGTCGGATCCGGAAGTCACAGTTCCTCGAGTCTACCGATGCGATGCAAGGGCGGCGACGTGTGGATCAACCGATCGCGAGCATCACTTCGACGACCGCGTCGAGAACGGCATCCACCTGCTGCTCCCGATAACCGCCGCGCTCCATGCGGAACGCCACCGAACGCACCTGCTCGGCGGTGATCGGGTCGCCCGTGGCGAGGTATCGGGCGATGCGGTCGGCGGCCACGTCGACCTCTTCGACACGGTAGCCGTACCGCATGAAGCCGACGCGATCGAACCGGTGCCCGCTCGGCCGCTGAAGCCTGTCGAGGACGACTTGTGCGGTATCGCGGGTCTCCGCGACCCAGGCCCGGGCACCGAGACGAGACAGCGCGTGTTCGCGCTCGCGCGCGGCGAAGGCGTCTTCGACCCGTCCGAGCGCAGCGTCGACCGGTGCGATGGCGTAGCCGCCGCGGACGAGAGGGAACGCTGTTGCACGCACTTCCGTCGAGCGCAGAGTGCCCTCCGCGTCGGACTCGAAGGCATCCCGTGCGCGGGCGAGGAACTGGTCGACGGCTCGCTTCTCGTACCCTTTCGTCCGGCCGGGGGCGTCCGGGAACGGGGTGCTCGTGCGGCGGTCTTCGGTCGTCGATTCGGTCATGACACTCCCAGCGGGGCGAGCAGATAGAACATCGCGAGGGCGGCGATCGCCGACAACAGGATCGAGTCGAGGCGGTCGAGGACTCCCCCGTGGCCCGGCAGCCACGAGCTCATGTCCTTGATGCCGAGGTCGCGCTTGACCATCGACTCGCCGAGGTCGCCGACGGTCGCGGTCGCCAGCACGACGGCGCCGAAGATCAACCCGGCCCACCACGGGATGTGGAGCATGAACGCCGCGAGGAGGACACCGGCGACCAGAGCGGCGACGAACGCCCCCGCGAAGCCTTCCCAGGTCTTCTTGGGGCTGATGCGCGGCGCCATCGGATGGCGTCCGCCGCGCCCGAAGGTCAAGCCCGAGACATAGGCGCCGGTGTCGGAGACGACGGCCACGATGAGGAAAGCGAGGACCCACCACTCGCCCCGATCCTCCGAGAGCAGGATCGTCGCGAAACTACCGAGGAACGGGAGGTAGAGCTGGATGAATCCCGCCACGAGGACATCGCCGAGGACGGCGGCGCGCGTCCGGCCGTCGCGAGCGAACATCTGACCGACCAGACGCCAGACGATGACGATCACGACCGCAGCCAGCGCAGCGACCCAGTGCACCCACAGTCCGGCGAAGAATCCGCTCAGCAGGAGCAGGAGACCGAGCCCGAGCTGCGGGCCGATGTCGACGCGTCGGCCGGATGCCTGGAGGGCGCGCGAGAACTCGAAGATCGCCAGCCCCACGGCCGCCGCAGCGAAGAGGACGAACAGCCACTTGAAGAAGATCAGCGACGCGATGACGACCGCCCCGATCAAAACGCCGATGAGGGTTGCGAGGATCAGGTCGCGGCCCGTGCGCTGCTTGATCCGCTCGTTGGCCTGATCGAACTCGGCGCGGGCCTGCGCGATGTGCTGCTCGGCATCCGATCGCATCGCGCGCAACTGCGATTCGATCGCCGTCACGCCTTCGCCGGTGGCGGGCAATCGGCGCGGTCCGTCGGCACGACGACGACCGGCCGCACCGGTGTGCGGCTCGGCGTCGTCGCGTTCGGACTCATCGGTCATCGACGTCAGACCTCGAGGAGTTCGGCCTCTTTGCGCTTGAGGGCCTCGTCGATCTGGTCGACGTGCGCGCGCGTCACGCCGTCGAGCTCTTTCTCGGCACGGACGAGTTCGTCTTCGCCGACATCGCTCTTTAGGGCATCGAGGTCGTCCTTCGCCTTGCGGCGCAGATTGCGGATCTGAACCTTCGCGTCTTCGCCCTTGCCGCGGACGAGCTTGACGTACTCTTTGCGGCGCTCCTCGGTGAGCTCGGGCATCGTGATGCGAACGATGTTGCCGTCGTTCGTGGGGTTCACGCCCAGGTTCGGCATGTCGCGGATCGCCTGCTCGATCGCCTTCAGCGCCGACTTGTCGTACGGGTTGATGACGAGCGTGCGCGCCTCGGGGTTGTTCAGCGAGGCGAGCTGTGCGAGCGGGGTCGGCGACCCGTAGTAGTCGACCAGGACCTTCTGGAACATCTGGGGGTTCGCGCGCCCGGTGCGGACGGTCGCGAAGTCCTCCTTGGCGGCCTCCACGGCGCGATCCATGCGCGTTCCGGCATCGGCGAGGACATCGGCGATCACGGTGACTCCATTCGTTGGGACTGACGTCTCAGTCTAGTCGCGCGTAGGCCCGGCACCCCGGGCCCACGCGGCGGTTCACGCGGTGACGAGCGTTCCCATCGTCTCGCCGAGGAGCGCGCGCGTGACGTTGCCCTCGGGTTCCATTCCGAACACGCGCATGTCGATCCCGTTGTCCATGCACAGGCTGAACGCCGTCGAGTCCACGACCTTCAGGCCCTTCTGGAGCGCGTCGTTGTACGTCAGGTGGTCGAGCTTCGTCGCAGACGGATCGACGCGCGGGTCGGCCGTGTAGACGCCGTCGACGCCGTTCTTGGCCACCAGGACCTCGACCGCACCGATCTCGAGCGCGCGCTGCGCCGCGACGGTGTCGGTGGAGAAGTACGGAAGGCCCGCACCGGCTCCGAAGATGACGACGCGGCCCTTCTCGAGATGGCGCACGGCGCGGCGCGGGATGTAGGGCTCTGCGACCTGCGTCATCGAGATGGCGGACTGCACGCGTGTGGCGGCACCCGCCTGCTCGAGGAAGTCCTGGAGGGCGAGGGCGTTCATCACGGTCCCGAGCATTCCCATGTAGTCGGCACGGCCGCGGTCCATGCCGCGCTGGCTGAGCTCCGCGCCGCGGAAGAAGTTCCCCCCGCCCACGACGATCGCGATCTCGACACGATCGACCGCCTCGGCGATCTCTCGTGCGATCTGGCTGACCACGTCGGGGTTGACCCCGAGCTGGCCTCCGCCGAATGCCTCACCCGACAGCTTCAGGAGCACCCGGCGGCGCTTGGTCGCTTCATCGATCACGTGTCATGTCCTCTCGTTCCATCCAAACTATCTGCCTGACGCAAACTATCTGCCTGACGGCAAAGTCGAAACGTCGCGCGCGCAGGAAAAAGGCCCGGGATGCCGTGGCATCCCGGGCCTTGTGACGGGCCCTGAGCCTGTCGAAGGTGTTAGGCGCCGACCTTGAAGCGCGCGAAGTCGGTCAGCGTCAGACCGGCGTCGGACGCGACCTTGGCGACGGACAGCTTGTTGTCCTTCGCGTAGTCCTGGTCGAGCAGGGCGACCTGCTTGAAGAAGGCGTTGACACGGCCTTCGACGATCTTCGGCAGGGCGGCCTCGGGCTTGCCCTCGTTGCGCGAGATCTCGGTGACGATCTCGCGCTCCTTCTCGACGTCGGCCTCGGGCACGGCATCGCGAGTGAGGTAAGAGGGGTTCGCGAACGAGATGTGCTGCGCGATGGAGCGAGCCGTCTCAGCGTCGTCACCGGTGTAGGCGAGCACGACGCCGACCTGCGGGGGAAGGTCCTTGCTGGTCTTGTGCAGGTAGACCTCGAACTTGTCGCCCGAGATGGTGCGCACGCGACGCAGTTCGACCTTCTCGCCGATGATCGCGGCTTCGTCGGAGATGAGCTGCTCGACGCTCTGACCGCCGGCGTCAGCGGCGAGGGCCGCCTCGACGGAGTCAGCGCCGGCAGCGGCTGCGGCGTCGACGACCTTCTCGGCCAGGGCGATGAAGCGCTCGTTCTTGGCGACGAAGTCGGTCTCGCAGGCGAGCTCGAGCAGCGTCACGGAACCGTCGTTCTCGCGAGCGACGACGAGGCCTTCGCTCGTGGAGCGGTCGGCGCGCTTGGCGTTGCCCTTCGCACCCTTGAGGCGCAGGATCTCGACGGCCTTCTCGACGTCGCCGTCGGCCTCTTCGAGAGCCTTCTTGGTGTCGACCATGCCGGTGCCGAGCTGCTCGCGCAGCGCCTTGATGTCGGCGATCGTGAAGTTTGCCATGGTGTGGCGTCTCCTTGTCGTATGCGTTCTTGATAAGAGCTCGGCGGGGCCGTGGCGCCGCACCTCACGAGGAGGTGCGGTCACGACCCCGCCGGATCGTAGCCTGTGCGGGTGACGTCGCGGTGGTGCGAACGTCGCGCTGCTTACTTGCTGTCGGTGGCCTCGGCGTCGGCGACCTCGGCGGCGGACTCGCCCGCCTCGGCGGCGACGGTCTCGTCGTGAGCCTCGGCACCGGCCTCGTCGGCAGCCGACTCGGTCGCGGCCTCGGTGGTCTCGGCGTTGGTCTCGAGCAGCTCGCGCTCCCACTCGGCGAGGGGCTCGGCGGCCTCGTCCTCACCGGCGGGCTGGTGACGCTGGATCAGGCCCTCGGCCGCGGCGTCGGCGATGATGCGCGTGAGCAGGCTCACCGAGCGGATCGCGTCGTCGTTACCGGGGATCGGGTACTGGAACTCGTCGGGGTCGGCGTTCGTGTCGAGGATGCCGATCACGGGGATGCCGAGCTTCTTGGCCTCGTCGACCGCGAGGTGCTCGCGCTTGGCGTCGACGACCCAGATGGCCGAGGGGGTCTTCTGCAGGTTGCGGATACCGCCGAGCGACTTGTGCAGCTTGTCGAGCTCACGCTTCTTGAGGAGGAGCTCCTTCTTGGTGAAGCCGCTCTCCGCCGGGTTCTCGTAGTCGAGCTCCTCGAGCTCCTTCATCCGGGCGAGGCGCTTCGACACCGTCTGGAAGTTGGTGAGGAGGCCACCGAGCCAACGCTGGTTGACGTAGGGCTGGCCCACGCGGGTCGCCTGCTCGGCGAGGACTTCCTGCGCCTGCTTCTTGGTGCCGACGAAGAGGATGGTGCCGCCGTGCGCGACCGTCTCCTTGACGAACTCGTACGCCTTGTCGATGTACCCGAGCGACTGCTGCAGGTCGATGATGTGGATGCCGGAACGCTCGGTCAGGATGAAGCGCTTCACCTTCGGGTTCCACCGGCGGGTCTGGTGTCCGAAGTGAACGCCGCTGTCGAGCAGCTGGCGGATGGTGACGACGGCCATGGTCGTACTCCTGTTTCTGGGCGCTCTCGCGCCGTGGTTGTGGTTGATCGCGCCGGACGAGTCGTCCGACGAGCCTGGTGCCCGGCGCACACCCGCCAACCGCCGAAGCGGAGGACCATGGGGTGTGGACGCCACGCGATGCGCTGTCCCGGAGGACGGCGCGCTGCGCTCTGGGCACGCGGAGTCATCCCGAATACACGAGATGCGTCTGCCAGTGTACAGGACGGGCATCGGCGACCGCTCGCCCTGGCAACTCCTCCCCCACGGCGTGTTTCGTCGATTCGTCCCCATTCCCCGGTCTCCGCGCCATCGACACCCGACGCCCCGGCGACACTGATCCCATGTGGCGTTCACCTCTCCGATCGGTCTCCGCGGCGGTCGCGATCGTCGTATCCGTGATGTGTCCAGCGGCTTCGGTCTCCGCGACGGATGATCTGGCGCAGCGCGGCTGGGTCTGGCCGGTCGACGAGGTGCAGCTCATCCGACGTTACGAGGCACCCGCCCACGCATACGGACCGGGTCATCGCGGTGTGGACCTCGCGGCGGACTCATCCGTTCGAGCACCAGCCGCCGGCCGCGTCGCGTTCGCCGGGTTGGTCGCGGGTCGGCCCGTCGTCACGATCGACCACGGCGACGGTCTGGTGACGACTCTCGAACCCGTCACGACGGAGCTGGCTGTCGGAGACGCCGTCTCGCGGGGATCGCCGGTGGGCGGGGTCGCGACGCGTGGGCACACCGGGCCGGGGACGGTGCACTTCGGTGTGCGGCTCGAAGGGGAGTACATCAACCCGCTGCGGCTCCTGGGGGGTGTCCCGCGGGCGGGGCTCCTTCCGTGCTGCTGAAGGCCGAA
>NZ_LDRU01000033.1 GCF_001476285.1 Microbacterium testaceum
GCCCGATACCCCCTGCCCCGAGGAGTTCCCATGTTCGACCGCCGCTCCACCTTCGGCGAAGCCCTCGACCACCCCGGCGCCCGCGCGGTGCTCGAGCGCCTGATGCCCGGCTTCGCGGCCTCGCCCATGGCCGCGCAGTTCCGCGGCGGCCGGCTGGGGTCGCTCGTCGCGCTCGTGCCGTCGCTCGAGTCGCCCGAGGCGCGCGCGCAGCTGTGGGCCGAGCTCGCCGAGATCGGCGACGCGGCAGAACGTCCGGCGTACTCCCCCGCGATCGCGCCGAACCCCGCTTACGAGGGTGACGATGTGGAGCGCGCCTCCGCCGTCATCCGCCCGGTCGCCGAGGCGAGCCGGTGGGGCGTGCTCGAGGTGCGCATCGACGGCCCCTCGCACGGCAACCCCTTCGTCGACGTCGACCTGCACGCCGCTTTCGCGCGCCCCGACGGCTCGACCGTGCGGGTCGGCGGTTTCTACGACGGCGACGGCGAGTGGGTCGTGCGCGTGCTCGCCGACCAGGAGGGCCGCTGGACGTTCTCGACCACCGCGACCGCGCGCTCGCTCGACGGCCTGACCGGGGAGGCTCACGTGGGGACGGCGCTCGACGGGGCGCACGGTCCGGTCCGCGTCGACGGCTTCCACTTCGCGCACGCCGACGGCACGCGCCACCGCCCGCTCGGCACCACGGCCTACGCGTGGACCCACCAGCCCGACGCGCTGCAGGAGCAGACGCTCGAGACGCTCACCGACGGACCGTTCCGCAAGATCCGCATGTGCCTGTTCCCGAAGTCGTACCTCTTCAACGCCAACGAGCCCGACGACTTCGTCTTCCCGGGCTCTCTCGCCGACGGCTTCGACCTCGAGCGTTTCGACCCCGCGCACTTCCGCCGTCTCGAGAAGCGCATCGCCCAGCTCGGCGAACGCGGGATCGAGGCCGACCTGATCCTGTTCCACGCGTACGACCGCTGGGGCTTCGCCGACCTGGGGCCAGCCGTCGACGACCGCTACGTCCGGTACGTCGTGCGCCGCCTCGCCGCGTTCTCGAACGTGTGGTGGTCGATGGCGAACGAGTACGACCTCGTCTGGGCGAAGGACGAGGACGACTGGGAGCGCCTCGCGGCGATCGTCGGCGAGGAGGACCACGCCGACCACCTCAACTCGATCCACAACTGCCGTCCGTTCTACGACTACTCGCGTCCGTGGATCACGCACGTCAGCATCCAGCGCGTCGACGTGTACCGCACCGCCGAGAACACCGACGAGTGGCGCGAGCGCTGGGGGAAGCCCGTCGTGATCGACGAGTGCGCCTACGAGGGCGACATCGACCAGGGCTGGGGCAACATCACCGGCGAAGAGATGACGCGCCGCTTCTGGGAGGGCGCCGTTCGCGGCGGCTACGTCGGCCACGGCGAGACCTATCTCCCCACCCCGGTGGGCGAGGTGGAGGTCCCGGATGCCGCCGGCCCCGACCGCGAAGTCCTCTGGTGGGCGAAGGGCGGCGTGCTGCACGGCTCCTCGCCCGCGCGCATCGGCTTCCTCGAGTGCGTGCTCGCCGAGGTGCCGGGCGGCGTGCTCGACCCCGCCCCCTCCGACTGGGACGTGCCGTGGGCGCAGTCGAGCGACGGCTCGGTCCGCGTCGCCTACTTCGGCTTCAACCGCCCGCGCTTCCGCAACGTCGTTCTCGGCGAGGGCGACTGGGCCATCGACGTCATCGACACCTGGAACATGACGATCGACCGGGTCGACGGCATCCATTCCGGCACCGCCCGGGTGGAGCTTCCGGGTCGGCAGTTCGTGGCGGTGCGACTGTCGCGCGTGTGACGCGCCTGGCTGTGCTCCGCGCCCGACGACGATCAGGATGACGGTTCGGTCGGCGGCGACGACGCGCGCCGCGCCTCTCGACGCCGCGAGATCGTCCAGGCCGTCGCCCCACCCCCGACGACGACCACTCCGCCGACGGCGAGCAGCACGGAAACAGGGGCACCCGTCTGCGCCAGCGCCTGCCCGGTTCCGGGACTCGCCGGTGTCTTCGGCTCGGGGTGCGGTGAGATGTCGACCGTGACATCGACCGGCTCCGACGCGTGGGCGGGCGAGGGAGCCACCCCGAAGGCACCGAACGCAAACAGCACGGCGATGCCGAGAGTCCAGACGCCGGTCGCGGCATCCCGACGTCCCTGTTCCCGCGCTTGCTCCACCATGTCCACCCAGTGACGCCGACGCCGACGCCGGTCCCACAGGGCGAGCGCGACGAGCGCGACGGCGCAGCCCGCGACGAGAAGCTGACCCCAGGGCATCGCGGGCACCGTGACGCGGGCCGTTGCGGTCACGCCGTCGCTGTTCCCGCCCGCGTCGGATGCCGTCGCGGTGACCACAGCGGTCATCGCGAAGAGCGGCCACACATCCTCGACGGTGACCGTCGACGACCTCTCGTCGCCCGGAGCGAGCTCGGGGAGGGGGTCGGAGCGGGTCGTCCGGGCCGCGAGCCCGAGCGGGCCGGTCACGGCGATCTCGTTCTGGGCGGTGAGGCGCGTGTTGCCGGTGTTCCGGGTCGAGAGGTGCACCTCGAGTCTCCCCGGGAGGAAGGGGTTCCAGGACGGCTGGTAGTCGGCGGTCGCGGCGGAGCTCACGGCGAGGGCCAGGTCTCCGGTCACGCGGGTCAGGACGCGGAATCCGATCCGCGACTCGACGCCCACCGTGTCCTGTTCGGAGAAGACGCCCGCGGCCACACCGGCGAGGTGATCGCCCGGCGTGGCATTCGCCGGCACGTCCACCGTGAAGGGAATGACGACGCTGGCACCGGGGTCGACCGAGACGGACGCCGGAAGGGTGATCCACGTGCCGGCATCCACCGAGGATCGTCCCACGGGGAGCATCGTGAACCGTCCGGTCTCGGTGAAGTAGCCGTCGGCTGCCGAGAGCGAGAAGACCACGGCCGCGGCACCGCGATTGGTGACGCGCAGATACTGCTCCTGGCGTGTGCCGGGGTCCATCGTCAGCTCCACCCACGGATGACCGGTCGCGTCGCCGGCCGCGGTGACGGGCTCGACCGACCAGCTGACGGAGCCGGCGGCGTGCGCGGGTGCTCCCGCGACGAGCACGGTGGACGTCGCCATCACGACGGCCAGGAGCAGTCGTCCGAGGAGGGCGCGCATGAGATCCCTTCGGGTGCGGCGTGCGGGTCGGGAACCTCGCACGCCGCACCGGTCGATCATTCGAAGAGAGACAGGGTGATGACGGCGGAGTACGTGCCCGCCTTCACCGTGGGCTCGACTTTCAGCGTGAGGTCGGCCGTCGCCGTCGAACTCACTCCTCCGTCGGGAACCGACTGCGGGTCGCCGAGGGCGAGCAGTTCCTTGTCGACCAGTCCGCGGTTCGTCGCGGCGTCGGTGCCGGTGTTCGGATCCAGCGACGTGCCGACGTCGCCGCCGACCGACACCGAGGCCTCATCGCCCGAGACGAGCCGCGGGCTCCATCCGATGTGGTCGGCGCCGATGGTCGCACCGCCCTCGGCGGTGAAGGCGCTCGAGCTGCCGAGGACGTACCACGACCCTCCCGAGGCGAGCTGATCGGGGGTGCGGGTGTCGGTGACGGTGACCTGCGGCAGCGATCCGGTGAACTGCCGCACCGAATCGGTCGATCCGTTCTCGGTCAGCGTCGCCCGACCGGGCGCGACGGTCATGGTGAGCGCTCCGGGCGGAGTGAGTGAGGTGATGTCGACGTCGACACCGATGTCGGTGTCGGTACCGGGCTGCGCGGCGACGGCGACGGCGGATCCGCCGCTGATGAGCAGCGCCGCCGTCAGCGCGGTCGCGCCCAGCACGAGATGGGTACGCATGGGTTGTCCCTTCGGGTGGGGTCGGTGGGGGCGGTCGCCCGCCCCCACCGAGGTGTCAGTTCTGCGCGTTGTACGCAGCGGTGAGCTGTTGCGTCGCGGCGACGCCGTTGACGGTGCCGCTCAGCGTGATCGTCGCCCGCCCCGCGGGAATCGACGTCTTCGTGGTGTTCAGCGAGACGCTGACCTTCTTGCCGGGCTGGACGGCCGAGAAGGTCTTCTTCCCGTAGCTGGTGTCGATCAGCACGTCGACCGCGACCGACGACGTGTTGGTCACGTCCACCGTGAGGTAGACCTTGCCCGCGAGCTTGCGCGTGGATGCCGTGGCATCCGCCTTGAGGAGCACATCCGCGGTGTTGGTGGTCTTGGTCACGAGGGGCGACAGAGCGAGCCAGTCGATGTTCGGCGCATTGCCCGTGCTGTTGCCCAGTCGGAGCGAGCCGGTCGTCGTCGTCAGGTCGAGCGGGACCGTGTGGGTCCAGAACCCCTTCCAGGTGTAGTTGTTGCGGAAAGCGCCGCGCGTGGTGGCGCCCCCGTCCTCCGTGACATCGAGGAACCGCGTGATCACGTCGGTGTTGTAGGCGTGACCGGTGTTCTTCTGCGCGTTGGAATACCGCACCGTCAGGTCGTACGCCCCCGCTCCGAGGCCCGCGGGGCGGCTCAGGGTGGCGTAGTTGTCGGCGCTGCCGCCGAGCCATCCGAGCTGCTGACCCGAGACGTTGGTGGGCTGGCCCGGCGTCTCGAGGCGGGCGGTGCCGTGCAGCGCGATCTTCGAGCTGTCCTCGCCCTCGACACGCACCGTCGCCGTGTCGCCGTCCGTGGCACGCGTGACGGTGACCGACTGCACGGCGGCGCCCTGCGCGGAGCCGATGCGCAGATCCGAGATGCCCTCGGCGAGGTGCACGCGAGCCGTCGACGTCCACGTTCCGGCCTTGTCCGCTCCCAGCCCGCTGATGCTGCGCGAGTTGAGCGTGACGCCGAGGCCGGCGGCCCCGGTGGTCGAGTAGCGGATCGCCACGTCGTAGTACCCGGTCTCGCGCGCGGACGGGAAGAACGTCGCCGTGCTGTCGCCCGACAGGGTCACGGCTCCCTTCGCGTAGTCGAGGGTTCCCGTGGTGCGCGAGAGCACCGCCGCGTACGTGGTCGTCTCGGGCCCGTCGATGCGGGTCAGGTCGAACCGGTCCAGCGAGACGTCCGATCCGGGGAGCAGCGTCGACCCGTCCGCGCTCATCCGCACGGACAGCTCGTGCCGCCCCTGCGTGAGTTGGACGGTGGTCTCACCGCGACCGCGGTAGCTCCAGTCGAAGCCCGCCTCGTACTCGATCGTCGCGGCGTTCTGACCGTCGACGAACAGCGCGTGCTTGCCGGGCCCGATCTTGGTTCCGTTGACGCCGGCGATCGCGCCGAAGCGGTACGTGCCGGTCGTGGGGACGTCGACGGTCCACGTCAGCGACGAGGTCACCTTGTTGGTGGACCCGACGTCACGACCCCCGGATGCCGAGAACGTCCAGTCCGCGGCCGGATCCTGGTTGTAGGCCGTCACGTCCTTGAGGACCGTGTTCTCGGCTTCGATGCTCGTCGACCACGTGGAATCGACGACGGGCGCGGTGGGCAGGGCCGGAGTGATGACGGCCTGGTAGGCGTCCAGGCGGTTGGTGCTGGGCACCTCCACCTGGATCGTGCCACCGACGGCGACGCGCTTGGTGACCACGACCGGCGGGGCCTGCGCCTCGCCCTCCTGTCCCGACCACTCCGCCTCGCGGATCTGGATGTCGACGGTGTTGCCGAAGACGGCCGGGTCGAGCCCGGACAGGTCGAGGCGCGTGGTGTTGTTTGTGCCGCCGAAGAGCACGGTGGCCTGCTTCTTCGACGTGTCGATCGCGCCGAGGCCCTGCAGGGTGTCGGGGGCGTTCAGCGACGGAGGGGTCACGGCCACCGTCTGTCCGCTGAGATCGCCGTACCACTTGAGCAACCACCATGCGCCGTTGGCACTGTTGTTCTTGGCCATGTTGTCGTTGAGGTTGCCCGCGTACGTCCAGTACGCGGTCTCGGCGTCGACCTTCTCGTCCTCGAACATCGACAGCCACTGCACGAGGTTGCCCGGCACGGACATGTCGCGCCGCATCGCGTACTCGGTGATGTTGACCGGCAGTGCCGTCATGCCGAGGTCGCTCTCGATCTTGCGGTACTCCGCCAGGTGCTGCCGGAAGTACTGCAGGCTGCTGCGCCCCAGCTCGTGCCACGTGAACATGTCGGGCAGGACGTTGTTCGCCTGGGCGTACGTGAGGAAGTCGCGCGTGCGAGTGGACTGCCACCGCGTGTCGCCGTTGCCGGCGATCTTCGCCTCCGGATAGACCTCTTTGATCGCCTGGTAGACGGCCTTCCAGTCCTGGAGGTAGGTGTCCTTCATCGTTCCCCAGTCGGCGTACCAGTTGCCGCCGTCGGGCTCGTTGAAGGGGGTGAAGACGTACTTCTCGGGGTGGTCCGACTCGTCGACGATGCTCTTGACGACCTTGCGGACGATGTCGAGGTAGGTCGAGAAGTCGGAGGGGCGCTTTCCGCCGTTGTAGGCCCAGTCGGGGTAGTAATCCTGAATGTTCGTCATGATGTACTTCCCCCCGTTCTCGAAGAACGCCCCCTCGACCTCGAGGGGGTCGCCGTTGGGGTGCTGGGCGCCGTGGGGAGCCTTCTGCGTCAGATTGGTGGGGTGGGCGCCGGCGATGATGGCATCCGTGGGGACGCCGTCGTCGGACAGGCCGTAGAGCATGCCGGAAGCGCCGCCCTGGACGGCGCCGTCGGTCTTGCTGAAGTCGACGCCGATGACGTCGACGGTCGCGGCGCTGGCCGGTGCGGCGACGCCGAGGCTGAGGCTGAGGCCCGACAGCAGCAGCGCGGACAACGCGGTGCATGCCGTGGCGCGCGTGACGCGCGTGCGGGCGCGGGGAATGGTCACGAGTACTCCTTCGTACGTGGTGCGGTGAGGAAAGGGGGACGTGCGGGTCGTGGGTTCCGGGGCGCCCAGCGGATGCCGAGCGCTGAGCGCCCCGGAAGGGGTGTCACTTGAAGAGCGCGTTGACCTGATCGTTCGCGGCCTTCAGGGCGCTCGCGTCGGAGGCGCCCTTCAGGTACGACTCGATCGCGGCCTTCATGGTGTCGTTGACGTCCGACCAGTGGTCGGCGATCGGGAGGAGCTTGGTCGTGCCGTCGGTCACCTGCTCGGTGAAGCCGGTGACGTCCCAGCCCTTGGCGGTGAAGGCGGCCTCGGCCTTCTCGGTCGAGCTCTTGACTGCGGGGAAGACGACGGCGGCTTCACCGATGACGTCCTGGCACGCGGCGGAGCCGAGGTACTTCACCCACTCCCACGCGGCATCCTGGTTCTTGCTTCCGGCCCAGATGCCGTCGGAGAGGCCGTTGAACAGGCTCGCGCGCTGTCCGCTCGGGCCGACCGGAGTCGGCGCGACCTTGGTCGGGACCTCGCTCTGACCGAGGTACGAGCCGTTCATCCAGCTGCCGTCGGTGACGAGGGCGTAGCGACCGGCGAGGTACCCGTTGAGCGGGTCCTGCTCCGACAGCGCGATGTCGACGCTGGGCATGTAGCCCTTGTCGATGAGGCCCTTGTACCACGAGAGGGTGTCGGCGAACTCCGAGTCGCCGAAGTTCCACGAGCTCGTCCACGGTGTCTTGTCGCCGTAGTACCAGTCGTTGCCCAGCGCGTAGGGCGACCACGTCTGCTGCCCGCTCGCGTTGAGGCCGTTGCCGCTCAGTGCGAGGCCGTAGACCGCGACCTTCGTCTTGTCGAAGCCGGCCTCGTCACCGCGGACGCCGTTCTGGTCGACCGTGAGGTGCGCGACGAGCTTCTCGAAGGAGCCGCCGTCCTTGGTGTTCCAGGCCAGATCGGCGAGCTGGTCGGCGGTGTACCCGGCGTCGGTCACCATCTTCTCGTTGTAGAACGTGGCGACGGTGTCGAAGTCCTTCGGGAGGCCGTACCGGCCGCCCTCCTGCGTGGTCCACAGGTCGGCGAGGCCCTCCTGGTAGATCCCGAGGTCGATGCCGTCCTTCTCGACCCGGTCGGAGATGTCGAGCAGCTGACCCTGCGAGACGAACTCCGGGTAGTACGAGAGGTGGTCGGCGAAGACGTCCGGGGCCGTGCCCGACGCGAAGCCCGTCGTCAGCCCCTGCCAGTAGTCGGACCAGCCGTACTGCTCGATCTTCACCGTGATGCCCGAGGACTTCTGGAAGTCGTCCGCGCACTGCTGGTAAGCGGGCTGCTGGTTGCTGTCCCAGAGCCAGTAAGTGATCGATTTGCCTTCCGCCGCATCGCTGCTGCCCGCGGAGGAACAGCCGGCGAGGATGACGGGAACCGCCGCGGCGAGAGCGGCGACCGCGACGGTGCGGCGCCTGCGTGAGATGGTGCGCATGGGAGTGCCTTTCGTGATGTGGAGGTGCGTTGCGGTTCCCGCCCGGCGGTTCGGGTCGCCGGGCGGGAGATCGGGGCCGGGGGGCCTACTTGATGCCGGAGTAGCCGAGGTTGTCGACGAGCTTCCGGCCGAAGAGGACGAACAGGACGAAGATCGGGAGTGCCGCGATGAGCGTTCCCGCCATCAGCCCGGCCCAGTCGGGTCCGGTCTGAGGGGTCTGCGATCGGAAGATCCCGAGCGCGACGGTCAGCACGCGGGAGTCGTCCGCGCGTCCGACGAGCAGCGGCCAGAAGTACTCGCCCCACGCGGTGATGTAGGTCAGCAGCGCGAGGGTGAAGAGCGGCGTTGATGACATGGGCAGCACGATGCGGAAGAAGATGCGCAGGTGGCCGGCGCCGTCGATCTTGGCCGACTCCTCGACCTCGCGACTGATGCCGAGGAAGAACTGGCGCATGAAGAAGATGGCGAAGGGCGTCATGAAGAAGAACGGCAGGATGATGCCGGCCAGTGTGTTCAGCAGGCCCAGGTCGCGGACGAGGATGAAGTTCGGCAGCTGTACGAAGATCGGCGGGATCATCAACGCGGTCAGGAAGAGGAAGAAGACGGCGTCTCGTCCCTTCCACTCCAGTCGGGCGAACGCGTAGGCCGCCATCGACGAGAACAACACCTGACCGACGGTGATGACGGTCGCGACGATCACGGTGTTGCGCAGGTACAGCCAGAAGTTGATCGACCCCGTCGTCCCGCCCTCGGCGGCGGCCTGCTCCGGGGACGACAGTCCGAGCACGCGCGAGAATCCTCCCCAGCTGAACTCGACCGGCAGCAGGCTTCCCGCATTCGTGTAGAGGGCGGTATTGGTCGAGAGGGCGGTGCGAAGCATCCAGTAGAAGGGGAACAGCGTGACGAAGAGCAGCACGATCAGCGCCGCCCACGCGATGATCCGACCGACGTTGATGCGACGGGCGCGACGAGCGGGAGTGTGCTCTTCTCGCCGCGAGGACGGGGACACCGACGAACGGGTCTGAGGCGGCGTGGCGGTGGCGGTCATCGGGATCTCCTATGCCAGGTCGGACGAGTTGGAGCGCATGATCTTCAGCTGGAAGTACGCGACGACGGCGAGCACGACCAGGAGGAAGACCGACATCGCGGAGGCGTAGCCGAGGTCGAACCGCTCGAAGGCTTGTTGGTAGATGTAGTAATAGATGACCCGGGTCGAGTTGATCGGTCCGCCCTCCGTCGTCACGGCCACGGTGTCGAAGATCTGGAAAGACCCCACGACGGTGATGACGAGGACCAGCGCGAGGACCGGGCGCAGGAGCGGCAGGGTGATGGAGCGGAACATCCGCACCTCGGACGCTCCGTCCAACGCCGCCGCTTCGTACAGCTGCGTGGGGATGGTCTGAAGCCCGGCGAAGACCAGCAGAGCGGTGTAGCCGACGTACCGCCACACGTTGATGAGAGCGATCGTGGGGATGGCGAGATGCTCGTTGCCGAAGAACGCCATCCGGTCTCCCCCGACGAAGTCGAGGAACACGTTGATGATGCCGGTGGAGTAGTCCATCATCCAGAACCACACGAGTGCCACGACGACGTTGGCCACGAGGTACGGCAGCAGGATGATGCCGCGGATCACCGCAGATCGGGTGAGACGGTGCATGAGCACCGCGATCCCGACGGCGAGGACGGTCTGCACGCCGATGTTGATGACGACGTACTCGAGCGTCACCCACAGGGCGTTCCAGAACAGCGGGTCGCCGAACATGCGCGTGTAGTTGTCGAGACCGATGAACTTCCCCGCTCCGATGAGGTTCTGGTCGGTGAAGCTGAACCAGATCCCGCGGAGCGAGGGGATGAGGTAGAACGCGAGGAACCCGAGGGCTGCGGGCGCGATGAAGAACAGGGCGATCTTCGCGTCACCGCGTCGGCGGCGCGAGGCCTTCGGGGCGACGATCGCGCGGGTGTCGAGAGCGCGCGTGTCGAGGGTACGGGTGCGGGTGTTCACGTGAGGGCCTCCACATCGAGCAGAACTGCGGTGTCCGGATCGAGGGCGGGGACGTGCACGCCCACCTCACCGAGGGCGGAGCCGGTGAGGACGATGCCGGTGCGATACCAGGAGGGGTGGATTCGGGGGTCGTACGTGGCGTCGGCCCCGGGACCCGCGACCGTGACCCGGTACTCGCGAGCGGGGTCGAGCCCCGGGAGCTGAACGCGCCCAGCAGGCCAGGTGATGTGCCGCTCCCGGAGAGTGAGCGAGTACAGGGCGCGCGCGTGATCCGGGTCGACGACCCCGTGCAGCCACAGGTCGCCGCTCTCCAGCGTCCGCCGAACGGTGCTCCCGGTGTGCAGGAGAGTGCGCACGGTCTTGTAGTAAGCCACCCATTCCGCGAGACGGGCGCGCTCTTCGGCGCTCGCGGCGGTGAGGTCCCACTCGATCCCGAAGTGGCCGAACAGCGCTGTGGCCGCACGGAAGTCCAGATCGAAGTGGCGGCGGGTGGTGTGCGCGCGTTCCGCGCCGACGTGGCTTCCCACGACCTCCGGAGGGAGAAGCTGCGCCGTCCACCGCTGGATCTGCTGCCGCTCGCGCGCGTCGATGCAGTCCGATGCCCAGACACGATCGGTGTGATTCAGGATCTCGAGGTCGACACGGGCTCCGCCGGAGGAGCACGACTCGATCTCGAGGCCCGGGCACGCCGCCCGGATGGCGTCGAGGAGTCGGTAGGTCGCGAGCGTCTGCTCGTGCACTCCTGCCCGACCGGTGCGGGTGGATCCGGCATCCATGAGGTCGCGGTTGTGGTCCCACTTGATGTAGTCGATCCCGTACTCCCGCACGAGCGAGACGATCTGCCGCTCGACGTGGGCGAACGCGCCCGGGTGCGACAGATCGAGCACCTGCTGGTGACGGAAGTCGATGGGCAAGCGACCGGGAACCTGCAGCAGCCATTCCGGATGGGATGCCGCGAGCTCGGAGGCGACGTTCACCATCTCGGGCTCGAACCAGAGACCGAACTGCATTCCGCGCTGCTTCACGCCGTCGACCAGGGCGCGGAACCGGCCGCCGCCCCACACGTCCTCGGCGATGACCCAGTCGCCCAGGCCGGAGGTGTCGTCTCGGCGAGAACCGAACCATCCGTCATCCAGGACGAACCGCTCGACCCCCACCTGCTGGGCAGCGTCCGCGAGAGCGAGGATCCGGGTCAGGTCGTGGTCGAAGTAGACGGCTTCCCACACGTTC
Source organism: Microbacterium testaceum (assembly GCF_001476285.1). Taxonomy (GTDB): domain Bacteria; phylum Actinomycetota; class Actinomycetes; order Actinomycetales; family Microbacteriaceae; genus Microbacterium; species Microbacterium testaceum_B. Next base: position 11,477 of record NZ_LDRU01000033.1, read on the forward strand.
ATCACGACGGGACGCGCGGTGCGCGGGTGGCTCGGGCGCGCGCGCAGATACGTGTGGAACCGGGCGGCGACCTCGTCCAGGCCGGCACCGTAGGCAGCGAAGGTCTGCGGCGTCGAGTAGGTCTCCCCCGGCGCGAGCTGGATCTCACCGGGGAGCAGCAGCTCTCCGCCGAACAGGAGACGTTCTCCGGAGAACGCCCGCTCCGCGAGCGTGCGGTGGTTGCCGCTGAAGGCGACGTGCAGACCCCACGCTTCGCCCTGGCCGAAATCGAGGTCGGGCGTGCCGGCGGTCAGGATCGTGGCCGCGTCCGCCCCCGTGCGTCCGTGACGCCCCTCGCGCAGATGTGTGCCCACGGTGAACGCGCGCCACTGCGGGACCTTCTCTTTCCCCCACCGCCCGGCGAGGTCGAAGAGCAGGTCCGCCCGGGTGGGAACCGGCATCGCGAGCTGCAGCCCGTCCAGCGTGTAGGGGCTGTCGCCGGCGTTGGTGAGGCCCGCGGACAACCGCACGAGTCCGCTCGGGAGGAGGTCGATCGAGACGCTGAGGCTCAGGTCGGCGTCGACGTCGACCGCGTGCACGGTGACGGACCCACCCTGGTCCGCGCGGTCGGCGACATCGACGCTCACCGGGACGAACTTCGTCGACCACGCTCGCCCCGAGCGATGTCCGGCCAGCCCGGTCGTTCCCGTCCACCCGCGCGAGTTCTCCGGAAGCACCGAGGCGATGACGCTGGTGTCGACACCGTTCGTGGCGAGCGGAGGCAGGGCGTGGGCGGCGAGTTCGCGCAGGGCTTTGTCGTCCAGCACCCCCAGGTCGGCACCCCAGTGGATGACGAAGGGGAGCGCGTCGTCGGGCAGGCCGAGGATGAGCGAGACCCCCGAGGCACGCAGCGCCACGACGGACTCCCACGGGGCATCGAGCTCACCGGGGAGTTCGGAGATCACCTGAGTGGTCAAAGCTTCTTCGCCTTTCTCGACCCGACATCGGGCCTGCAAACGTTGGTCAAGCTAGCACGCACCGACGCGCTCTGCAAACGTTGGTCAAGATTTTCGCTGAGAAAAGATGAACGTTGGTCATTAGGCTGTCCGAATGTCCCTCGATCACCACGTCCCGGGGATCGTCGACGTCGCCGCGAAGGCCGGGGTCAGCCTGTCCACGGTCTCTCGCGTGCTCTCCGGCCGCACCCGCGTCAGCGACGCACTGCGAGCGAAAGTGGAGGCCGCCGTCGCCGAACTCGGCTACCGCCCCAACGCGGCCGCGCAGTCCCTCGTCAGCGGCCGCCGCTCGACCGTCGCGGTGTTCGCCCGCAACACCATCCGCTACGGGTACGCCGCGACCCTGCAGGGGATCGAGGAGGCCGCGCGCGCGGCCGGGTACGTCGTCCTGATCGCGGTCGTCGAGTCGGCAGACCCCGACGACATCTCACGCGCCGTGAACACCGCTCTCTCCCATCCCCTCGCGGGGGCCATCGTGATCGAGTTCGACAAGGTCGGCGTCGAAACCCTCGCGGCTCTCCCGCCGTCGCTGCCGGTCGTCGCGGCCGCCGGTGCTCGTCGCGCGGCGGGCGATACCCCGCACGCCTTCCTCGAGGATGCCGCCGGAGGCTACGAGGCCACCCGGTATCTGCTCTCCCTCGGGCATTCGACCGTGCACCACCTCGCCATCCCCGCGACCAGGCCGCGCAGCGGACGCGCGTGGGGATGGCGAAAAGCGCTTCTCGAAGCGGGCGCGACCGTGCCGCCGATCGTGCAGGCGAGCTACTCCCCCACCTCGGGGTACGACTCCGCACAGAAGCTGACCAGCGATCCGAGCATCACCGCGCTCCTCTGCGGCAACGACGAGCTCGCCATCGGCGCGGCGCGCGCTTTCCAGGAGAACGGTCGACGCGTCCCCGAGGACGTCAGCATCGTGGGCTTCGACGACCAGCCGTTCGCGCGGATGTGGATGCCGGCACTCACGACGGTCCGGCAGGACTTCGTCGACCTCGGCCGCCGGACGTTCGGGCTCCTCGAAGAGTGGCTGGCGCAGGGCCGGCGCCCCGCGGACTCAGCCGTGACCCCGACGCTCATCGTCCGAGAGAGCAGCGCGGCGCCCTCGCAAGAGCGCGCGACCGCGTAAAGACACCCGCGGGGGTCCGCCCCGCGTCGACGGTCTCGCGTTCGAACGAGTGTCGTGGCGCCCGCGGAACCACGCAGCTCGGGCCCGCGAGGCGTCAGTGGCGAGCGACGCTCCTCACCCGCGCTGGCGGCGCCCCGCTCTCGCGGCGAACGCATCGACAGCGTCCAGGATCTCCTCGCTCCGCCAGAAGGGACCGAGCTTGTGCTCCGCCTTCGAGCGGACGATCCCGGCGTCGACGAGTGCCTTCAGCGGCGGATAGACGTTGGGTTGAGCGACCCCGAGCTCCCGGGCGGCGGTCGCCGAGTCGAGAACGGGTCGGGACGCGAAGATGTCGAGGAGTCTCCAGGCGCTCGAGTCGCGGCGGGCAGTCAGCCGATCGTTCCAGGACGCGCGTATCGCGTCGATGTCGCAGACGAGCTCCCGGCTGTTGGACACCGCACGGAAAGCCGCGGATGCGAACGCGCGGACGATGAGGTTGGGGTCACCCGCGCGGTACGCGGTCAGCGCGGCGTGATAGCCCTCGACGTCCGCGAGGAGGCCCGCAGACACGGGAACAGCGACGTTCCGGGTGACGCCGCGGTAGCGGAGCATCGACTGCGCGAGGGCTCGCCCCGTTCGACCGTTGCCATCCGTATAAGGGTGGATCGTCTCGAACTGCGCGTGGGCGATCGCAACGGAAGTGAGTGACGGCACGTCCCAGCGCGCAACGAACTCAGCGAGGTCGTCGACGAGGGCCGCGACGCGATCGTGATGAGGCGGGACGAACTCGGCCCCGACGGGAGAGTCCCCGCGTGTGCCGATCCAGTTCTGTTCGCGGCGATACTCGCCGGGGGTGTGTCGGGGCTGCAGCTCCATGAGAGCCCGATGCATCGATGCAATGCTCGCGGGAGTGATCTCTTCCGCGAGGTCGAGAGCCGCCTGCAGCGAGCGCGTGTTCGCGGCGACCAGCTCCGCGTTTCGAGACCCCTTGGCCCCGAGCTCGGCGGAGAAGATCGCGCGTGCGGATGCCGTGAGGTTCTCGATCTGCGACGAGGAAGCGGCCTCCGAACGAAGCAGAACCGGGGCGAACCCGGACACCCTGCCACCGAGCTCCGCATCGAACCGTGCGAGTTCAGCCGCCGCCTCGTCCGCGTCAGCCGCGACCTCGGGGAGCAGGACGGGGTGCCGTGAGGCGATCAACGGCGGCACGGATGCGTCGTAGGCGACACTCGCTCGACCCGCGCGCGCGGCGCGGATCCCCATGGCAGCAGCCGGCACCCACTCGCGCTTCTCATGGTCGATCGCCGGCCACGACGGGACGGGCTGCTCGCCCGATTCTCCCGCGGTACCGCGGACGGGCGTCGACGATTCGTCAGAACCCATAAGAAGTCCCCCGAAATTTATGACTTAAGGAACTATCTCATAAAAACGAGTGCGACCCTTGTGGAGAGCCGCCGTCACTCACCCACGAGACGAGCCGACGCCGTCGCCATGTGCACGGCCATCGCGGATGCCGCCGCGTCGGCGTCCCGCGCCTGGATCGCGCGGTGCACGGCGTCGTGCTCGGCGATGGCCCGGGTCGCGTCGTCGGCGCTCTGGACCGCGCGATCGGCGTAGACCTGCAGGAGCGAGCGGACGACGTTGAGCTGGTCGACGAGGAGCGCGTTCCCGGCGGCGAGGCCGAGGGCGTCGTGGAAGGCACGGTCAGCGCGGGCGAACGCGTTGAGGTCGCCCTGCGAGCGCGTCATGTCGGCGAGCGTGGCGGCGAGGCGCTCGTTCGCGACGGCGTCGGCGCGCTCGGCGGCCAGACGGGCGACGTAGATCTCGAGTCCGGCTCGGAAGTCGAGCAACTCGCCGGTGTCGGTCTCACCGAGAAGCAGTCCCCAGCGGAGCGTCTGCGGCAGCAGGGCGCTCGCGGTGCCGCGCAGGTAGGTACCCGACCCGGGACGGACGTCGACGATGCCGAGGATCTCGAGGGCCGCGAGCGCTTCGCGCACCGCGGAACGACCGACGCCGAGCGTCGTGGAGAGCGCGCGTTCGGCGGGAAGGCGCGTCCCCGGCGCGATCGAGCCGGTCGTGAACAGGTCGAGCAGGCGACGCGCGACCTCGCTGACCGGCGACCCCGCGGGGAGGGCCTCGAGAGCGGCCGCGATCTCGTGACTGCGGTCGGCGGGGTAGGCGGGCACGACTTCAACCTAGCGCCCGACGAAGTTGCGCTTGCAATTGGTCAACCGGTTAGCCAATATGGACATGCGCACCGCAGCGTCCTCATCGAACGGAGTCACCGTGGACACCTCTCACCCCCGCGCGACGGAACCCGACGTCGCCCGCCGCGCCATTCGAAAAGTGGCCTGGCGACTGGTCCCCTTCGTCGCCCTGATGTTCTTCATCAACTACCTCGATCGCACCGCGATCGGCTTCGCCGCCCCGAACGGCATGAACGACGACCTCGCCCTGAGCGCCGCGCAGTTCGGCTTCGCCTCGGGCGTCTTCTTCGTCGGCTACATCCTTCTCGAGGTGCCGTCGAACCTCGCCCTGCACCGCTTCGGCGCCCGCCGCTGGCTCGCCCGGATCATGGTCACCTGGGGCATCGTCGCGCTGCTGTTCACGTGGGTGCAGAACTTCGAGCAGCTGGTCGTCCTGCGCTTCCTGCTGGGTGTGGCCGAAGCCGGCTTCTTCCCCGGCGCGATCCTCTTCCTCAGCCTGTGGGTCCCCGCGGCGCACCGCGGTCGCATCCTCATGCTCTTCTACCTCGCCCAGCCGCTCACGACCGTGATCGGTGCACCCCTGGCCGGTGCCCTCATCCAGCAGCACGGGGTGTTCTTCGGCCTCGAGGGCTGGCGCTTCATGTTCTTCGGCGTCGCGATCCCGGCGATCGTGATCGGTGTCATCGCGTGGTTCTACCTCAAGGACAAGCCCGCCGACGCCGGCTGGCTCGCCGCCGACGAGAAGGAGTGGCTGACCGCCGCCCTGGCGAAGGAGTCGGCCGCGACCGCGGCGAGCCAGAAGCACGTCTCTGCGCGCTTCGCCTTCCGCAGCGGCCGCGTGTGGATGCTCTCCTTCATCTACTTCGGCTTCATCTACGGCCTCTACGCCCTCGCGTTCTTCCTGCCCACGATCATCAACGGGTTCCAGGAGCAGACCGGAGCCAGCTTCGACGTGTTCCAGAAGGGCCTCATCACCGCGATCCCGTACGTCCCGGCGGCGATCGCCATGTACTTCTGGTCGCGCGACGCCTCGCGTCGAGGCCTGCGCACGTGGCACATCGTGGTCCCCGCGCTCGTGGGCGCGGTCAGCATCCCGCTGGCCCTGTTCGCGGGCTCGCCCGCCCTGACGATCGCCGTCATCACGCTGACCGCGATGGCGATCTTCGCGGCGCTGCCCAACTTCTGGACGCTGCCCACGAAGTTCCTCACCGGCGCCGCCGCCGCGGCGGGCGTGGCGCTGATCAACACGATCGGCAACCTGGCCGGTTTCAGCGCCCCGTACGTCACCGGCGCCGTGCACGACTGGACCGGCGGCTACGAGGTGCCGATGTTCATCGTCGGCGCCGTGATGCTGGTGTCGGCGATCCTCATGGCGGTCCTCGCTCGCCGGACGGCCTCCGCGCCCGCGGCGACACCCGCACCGGTCGAGGTCGAGGAGTCGACCCGGTGACCCGCCTCTGGAACGAGCCCGCGGCCTTCGCGGACGAGATGATCGACGGCTTCGTCGCCGCCAACGGCCGCTACGTCCGCCGCATCCCGGGAGGGGTCGCCCGCGCGACCACCTCGCCGGCCGGCCAGGTCGCGGTCGTGGTGGGAGGTGGCTCCGGCCACTATCCCGCCTTCGGCGGCCTGGTCGGCCCGGGCCTGGCGCACGCCGCGGCGATGGGCAACCTCTTCGCCTCGCCCTCGACGCAGCAGGTGTACGGCGCGGCGAAGGCCGCCGACAACGGCGGCGGCGTCTTCTTCACCTACGGCAACTACGCCGGCGACGTCCTCAACTTCGACGCGGCCGAGCAGCGCCTGCGCGACGAGGGCATCGACGCGCGGACCGTCACCGTCACCGACGACATCTCCTCCGCGCCGGTCGCGGAACGCCGCCGCCGGCGGGGCATCGCGGGCGACCTCACGGTCTTCCGCGCCGCCGCGGCCGCGGCCGAACGCGGCGACGACCTCGACGGCGTGGCCCGCGTCGCCGCGCTCGCGAACGAACGCACCCGCTCCTTCGGCGTCGCGTTCACCGGCTGCACCCTCCCCGGCGCCGAGGACCCGCTGTTCACCGTCGCCGAGGGCCGCATGGCGGTGGGGCTCGGCATCCACGGCGAACAGGGAATCGACGAGACCGACATCCCGACCGCCGACGGGCTCGCCGAGATGCTCGTCGCGGCCCTGCTCGACCCCGCCGAAGTGCCCGAGGGCGTGGCATCCGTGTCCGGCGCCCGCGTGGTGCCGGTGCTGAACGGGCTCGGCTCGCTCAAGTACGAGGAGATGTTCGTCGTCTATCGGCGCATCGCGCAACTCCTCGAAGGAGCCGGGATCGAGATCGTCGATCCGCACGTGGGCGAGTACTGCACCTCGTTCGACATGGCCGGCACGTCGCTGACGCTGTACTGGCTCGACGACGAGCTCGCGGCACTGTGGGAGCACCCCGTCGACACGCCCGCTTACCGCCGCGGAGCCGTCACCGCGACCGAGCGCGTGTCGGCATCCGCGATCGAGGCCGAGGCCACCGATGAGATCCCGGATGCCGATGACTCCTCGCGCGCGACGGCACATACCGTGCGTCTCGCGGTGACGGCGATCGCCGAGACGATCGACACGCACGTCGACGAGCTGGGGCGCCTGGATGCCGTCGCCGGCGACGGAGACCACGGCATCGGGATGCAGCGCGGGTCCCACGCGGCGCGGGCGGCGGCGGACGCCGCCGCCGACGCGGGCGCCGGGGCCGCCACGACGCTGCAGCGCGCGGCCGACGCCTGGGCCGATCGCGCGGGCGGAACCTCGGGGGCGCTGTGGGGAGTGATGCTCGCGGCGATCGCCCGCACGCTCGGCGACACCGGAACCCCGACCGCAGCCGACGTGGCGGCCGGCGTCTCCGCCGCTTCGCGCGCGGTCACCGACTACGGCAAGGCCGAGCTGGGCGACAAGACGCTCGTCGATGCGCTCGTGCCGTTCGCCACGACCCTCGCGCACGGGGTCGACGGCGGTGCCTCGCTCTCGGCCGCCTGGCGCTCCGCCGCCGTCGCGGCCGACCGCGCCGCCACCGCGACCGCCGACCTGCTGCCCCGCAAGGGCCGCGCCCGCACCCACGGCGAACACGCCGTGGGTACCCCCGACCCGGGCGCCGTCTCACTCGCACTCATCACCGCCGCGGTCGCCGACGTCCTGGCGTCCGCCTCCGAGAAGGGAACCCCCTCATGACCTCTCCCCTGCGCATCGTGGTCGGCTCCGACGACGCCGGCTTCGACTACAAAGAGATCCTCAAACGCGACCTCGAGGCGAACGACGGCGTCGTGTCGGTCATCGACGTGGGAGTGGATGTCGAGGGCCACACGCCCTACCCGACGGTTGCGATCGAAGCGGCCTCCCGCGTCGCGAACGGTGAGGCCGACCGGGCCCTGCTGATCTGCGGCACAGGACTGGGTGTGGCGATCGCGGCCAACAAGGTGCCGGGGATCCGCGCGGTCACGGCACACGATTCGTTCTCCGTCGAGCGCGGGGTGCTGTCCAACAACGCGCAGGTGCTGACGATGGGACAGCGGGTCGTCGGCATCGAGCTCGCCCGGCGCCTCGTGCGCGAGTGGCTCACCTACCGCTTCGACGACTCCTCGGCGAGCGCCGAGAAGGTCGCGGTCCTCACCGCGTACGAGAACACCGGATCTTGCTGATGACCGCGCCCGTGTGGGTGGGGGTGAGCCTGAAGACGTACTTCGGGCACGCCCGCGCTCTCGCGTGGATGGACGAGGTCGCCGCGGTCGTCCGCGAGACACCGGCCATCGCCTCGGGCGCCGTGCGGCTCGTCGTCGTTCCCACCTACGTGCAGATCCCCGCGGCGCTCGAGGCCTTCGCCGGAACGGGCGTGGTGATCGGCGCGCAGGACGTCTCGGCGCACCCGGCCGGGGCCTTCACGGGTGAGATCGCGGCGTCGGAGCTCGCGGAGATCGGCGTCTCGTACGCCGAGATCGGCCATGCCGAGCGCCGGCGCCTGTTCGGCGAGACCGACGCCGACACGGCGGCGAAAGCCACGGCGGCGTTGGCGGCGGGTCTGACTCCTCTGCTGTGTCTGGGTGAGACCGAGCGAGCCGACTCCGACGCCGCTGCCGCGACCGTCGTGGCGCAGCTGCACGCGGATCTCGAGGGCGCCCCCGCGGGTGCGGTCACCGTCGCCTACGAGCCGGTGTGGGCGATCGGCGCGGAGTCTCCGGCATCCATTCCGCACATCGTGCGCGTCACCCGGGCGCTACGCGAAGCTCTCGACGCGCTCCCCGCGCGCGCGGGCAGCGCGGTCGTCTACGGCGGTTCGGCGGGACCGGGCCTGCTCACCGTCCTGGACGGCGCGGTCGACGGCCTGTTCCTCGGGCGCTTCGCCCACGATCCCGCGCAGCTCCGACGTGTCCTCGACGAGGCCGCTACCCGCGCGGAGGTACGAGCATGATCGGCCTCGGGACCTACGCGTTCTTCTGGCAGCACTCGGCCATGGCCCCCGAGCCCCTCACGCTGCGCGGGGCGTTCGAGTCCACCCGCGCGCTCGACGTCGACCTCTTCCAGATCTGCGACTTCGCTCCCCTCGAGCACATGGGAGATCGCGAGCTGTCCGAGGCCGCGGCCGCCGCCCGCGACCTCGGGCTCACCGTGCAGCTCGGCACCAAGGGCCTCACGCCCGAGCGGCTGCAACGCTTCCTGCGTCTCGCCGAGGTCTTCGACGCGCGGCTGATCCGCTCGATGCTCAGCGGGCCGGAGGGCACGCCGTCCCTCGGCCAGGCCGAACTCTGGCTCGCCGACACCCTGCCGTCCTTCGAGGATGCGGGGGTGACCCTGGCCCTCGAGACCTACGAACAGGTCGCCACGGCCGATCTCGTCGACCTGGTGTGGTCGCTGTCGAGCGAGAGCCTGGGCATCTGCCTCGACCCCGCGAACGTGGTGGCACGCCTGGAGCAGCCCACCACCTGCGTCGAGACGTGCGCCGAACTCGTCGCCAACGTGCACGTCAAGGACTTCGCCTTCCAGCGCCGCGACGGCTGGGTCGGCTTCGAGTACACCGGCGCGCCGATGGGCTCCGGGCTGCACGACTACCCCCACCTGCTCGAAACCGTCCGACCGCGCGAACGCGGAATCGACGAGATCGTCGAGCACTGGCTCCCCTGGCAGGGGGATGCCGAGACCACCCTTCGCCGCGAGCGGGAATGGACCCGCACCACCATCGACTACCTGAGGAGCACCCCATGACCGAGACCACCACCGACCTCCACTCGATCGCCGTCATCGGCGCGGGCGGGAAGATGGGGATGCGCGTGTCGAACAACCTCGCGCGCACCGCCCACCCCGTGGCCTACGTCGAGAACTCCCCCGCGGGCCGCGAGCGCACGATCGCCGCGGGCCGCGAGCTCACCGATGCGTCCGTCGCGGTCGCGGACGCCGACATCGTGGTGCTCGCCGTCCCCGACCTCGCCCTCGGTGCGGTCACGGCCGAGCTCGTCCCGCAGCTGAAGGCCGGCGCGATCGTGCTGACGCTCGACCCCGCCGCCGCCTACGCGGGCCTGCTCACCACGCGCGACGACGTGATCCAGGCGGTCGCCCACCCCTGCCATCCCTCGGTCTTCCTCGAGCGCACGACGAAGGAGGAGTGGGCCGACACGTTCGGCGGCATCGCCGCCCCGCAGGACGCGATCGCCGCGATCGAGTCCGACGACCCCGAGAAGAAGGCGATCGTCGAGGCCACCGTCCGCGCGATCTACGCCCCGGTCATCGACGTGCACTGGGTGAGCATCAAGCAGCTCGCACAGCTCGAGCCCACGCTCGTCGAGACGGTCGCGTGCATGATCGGCTCGCTGCTCAACGAAGCGCTCGACGAGGCCATCCACACGATGGGCGTTCCCGAGGCGGCCGCGCGCAGCATCCTGTACGGCCACACGCAGGTGGCGCTCGCGAACGGGCTGCGCGGCGACAACCCCTTCAGCGACGCGTGCCTGATCGCAATGGACTACGGTCGCGAGAGCATCATCAAGGACGACTGGAAGAAGATCTTCCGCGACGACGAGCTCGACAAGAACCTCGCGCGCATGCTGCACCTCGACCACATCGAGCGCTGAGGACCCGACATGACCAGACTCCAGGGAAAGACCGCTCTCATCACCGGAGCGGCCACCGGGATCGGCTTCGCCGTCGCCGCTCGCTTCGCCCGAGAGGGCGCCCGCGTGCTCATCGGCGACAGGGACGCGGATGCCACGGCCGCAGCCGTCGAGCGGATCGGCGAGGCCGCGCGGGCCGCCGTCCTCGACATCTCCGACGAGTCGTCGGTCGCCGCGGCCTTCGCGGACGCGGAGGCCGCGGGCTGGACGCCCGACGTCGTCGTCGCGAACGCCGGCGTGCAGCTGTTCGGTCAGGACGCGCCGATCGCCGACCTCGACCTCGCGGTGTGGCAGCGCACGGTCGACGTGAACCTCACGGGGACCTTCCTCACGATCAAGCACGCGGTCCGCGCGATGCACGACACGGGAGGGTCGATCATCGTGACCGGCAGCCCCACCGGCATCAATGGAGAGGGTCGCGCCTTCACGGCTTACAGCGCCACGAAAGCGGGCATCCACGGGCTCTCGCGCACCGTCGCCGCGGCGTATGCCGATCGCGGCATCCGGGTCAACACCGTCGTGCCCGCCTACACCGAGACCTCTCTCGTGACGACGATCACCGACGACCCCGAGGCGCGCGCCGCGATCATCGGGCGCATCCCGCTCGGTCGCGCGGGCGCCCCCGAAGACGTCGAGGGCATCATGGTGTTCCTCGCCTCGGACGACGGGGCGTTCGCGACGGGATCGCTCTTCGCCGTCGACGGCGGCATGTCGACGCTCTGACATGACGTGGGCGGAGCCGGGACAGGCGTGGACGAGCGGGCGGTGGACGCTCGAGCTGCGTGGCGATGAGCTCGCCGACATCTCCCTCGACGGGACGGTCGTGCTGCGCAGCGTTCGCCTGGTGCTGCGCGACCGCGACTGGGGCACCGTCGATCTCGGGGTGGAGCGGCGCGAGGTCGCGTCCTCGGCGTTGACCCTGCACGTCGGCGGGGGCGGGATCGAGGGCACGGTCGCTGTGCACGCGGACGGCGACCGTCTCGAGGTCGTCGCCGACGTGCGCGCGGACGACGAGATCGAGACCAACCGCCTCGGCCTGGCCGTGCTTCATCCCCCGACAGTCGCCGGGGCGGAGCTCGCCGTTACCCACGCGGACGGCGCGGTGGAGCGCACGCGTTTTCCCCGCACGATCAGTCCGCACCAGCCCGCGTTCGACATCGCGGGGCTGGCGTGGGAGCACCGGGGTCTCGCCGTGTCGATGACTCTCGAGGGCGATGTCTTCGAGATGGAGGACCAGCGCAACTGGACGGATGCCTCGTTCAAGACGTACAGCCGCCCGCTGGAGCTCCCGTTCCCCTACCGGCTCGCCGCCGGGACGCGGGTGCGGCAGACGGTGTCGCTCCGGGCCGCCGGTCGAGCAGGCCTCGCCGCCGCCACCGAGGATGAGATCGTGCTGCAACCGGCCGGAGTCGTCCCCGCGATCGGCATCGGCGCGGCGACCGCCCCGGGGCCCGCACCCGCACCCACGCCGATCGGCTCCTTCGTGCATGTCGAACTCGACCTCGCCTCCCCCGCGTGGCGCGCGGCTCTCGATCGCGCCACCGCGTCGGGGCTCCCTCTCGACGTGCGTTTCGTGCGGGCCTCCGCCCCCGGGCTGTTCGAGGCGGCTCGTGCGCTGCGTGGTGTCCGCGTTCGCACGGTCGGCGCCTTCGCCGGCGACGGTCCTGAGAAACACGTGTCGGATGCCACGACCGTGGCCGCGCTACGTGAGGCGCTGCGCGAGGAAGGGCTCGACCTCCCCGTCGTCGGCGGGGCGCGCACGCACTTCACCGAGCTGAATCGGAGGCACGGCCTGCTCCCCGACGACCTCGACGGCGTCGGATTCGCGGTGACTCCGCTGTTCCACTCGCGCGCCACGGCGCAGCTCGTGGAGTCTCTCGGCATCCTGCCCCTCATCGCGCGGCAGGCTGTGGAGCTGTCGCGAGGCGTCCCCGTGCACGTCGGTCCCGTGACGCTGCGGCCGCACGTCGACGCGGTCGCGACGACTCCGGAACCCGTTCCGAGCGAGCCCGACCTGCGCGACGGCTACGGCCCGGCGCTCCTCGACGCGACCGATCCCCGCCAGAGCGCGCCCGAGCTGGCGGCGTGGACGATCGCGAGCCTCGCCGCGCTGACGACACCGGGCATCGCGTCGGTGGCGTTCTTCGAGGAGTGGGGGCCGCGTGGCATCCGGTCATCCTCCGGAGAGCCGTACCCCGTGGCGGAGGCGCTGGGCGTGCTCGCGGGCCTCGCGGGCGCTCCGGTCGAGGTCGGCAGCAGCGCCGATTCCCGCGTCTGGGTGATGACGGTGACGACACCGGGTGGGCGGGTGACGCTCGCGGCCAACCTCGATGGGACGGCCCGCGAGGTCCGCGTGCGAACGGACAGGATCATCGTGCCCGCCGGCGGATGGCTCCTGCGGGAGTGAGCGCTCGTCAGCCTCACGGAGGGCGGAATACTCCCCTGGACGGATGTGCCCGGCCGGCGGGATCACGACCATGGAAGGGTGAGCAACACCCCGAAGAACGATGCTGTCCGACCTCAGAAGCGCCGGCGGCGTCGGTACGTGATGGGCGCGGTGGCCGCCGTCGTGGTGGTGGTCCTCGGCGGCGCGGCCGCGTGGGGCGCCTACGAGTACGGTCCCCGTTTCGGCTTCTACCTGGTGCCGCCCACCCCCGAGCGGTACGCCGAGATCGTCGTCGACCGCCTCGACACCGGCTACTACGCGACCGGACCCGAGTGGGCCGCGGCGCGGGCCGAACTGCTGCATGCGGCGCCCTCGGCCCGGAGCGCCGAGGAGCTCTACCCGCTGATCGACGCGGCCACCCGCGCCGCGGGCGGGAAGCACTCGAGCTTCCAGCCTCCGGCTGAGACGCCCGGCGTCGAGGAGGTCACCTCGGCCCTCCCGGCGGTGTCGGCGGCCGACGGCGTGGGCGTCGTGACCCTTCCCGAGCTGGTCGACCCCGACGAGCGGACGCAGCAGGACTACGCCGACGTCGTCGCGACCGGGATCGCCGCGCACGCCGACGAGGTGTGCGGATGGATCGTCGACGTGCGCGGAAACGGAGGCGGCAACATGTACCCGATGCTCTCGGGCGTTTCCGCGCTGCTGCCCGACGGCCCGGCCCTGTCGTTCCGCACGCGGAGCGGCGACGCGACCACCGTCACCGTGCAGGACGACGGCGTCGGCCTCGGGGGCCAGACGGTCGTCACCGTGGCCGCGCGCGGGAAGGTCGCCGGCGTTCCCGTGGCGGTGCTTCAGGATGCCGGGACCGGATCGAGCGCCGAGGCCGTCGTGGCCGCGTTTCGAGGCGTCGACGGGGTCCGCAGCTTCGGGGCGCCCACCGCCGGGTACACCTCCGCGAACCTGCCGATCCCGCTGGCCGACGGGGCGAGGATCATCCTCACGCAGAGCATCTACGCCGACCGCACCGGGACGGAGTTCCCCGAGGTCCCGATCGCGCCCGACGAGGCGACCCCGGGCGATGCGGCCGAGGCCGCTCGGGCGTGGATCGGCGCGCAGGGCTGCCGCTGACGCGGGACGCGGCCGCCGGCGAGACGGCCCGCCCGATTCAGTCGAGCGATCCCGCGATCTCGCGCAGCGTCGCGAGGTGAGCCCGCCAGGCGGTGCGACCCTCCTTCGTGAGGGTGAGCGAGGTGCGGGGCATCTTGCCGGCGAAGGATTTGCCGACCGACAGGTAGCCCGCCGCTTCCAGCGTCGACACGTGCTTGCTCAGGGCGGAGTCGGTGATCTCCACGGCATCCCGAACCTCTTTGAAGCTCAGGGTGCTCGCCCGATCCAGGGCCGCGACGATCGAGAACCGCACGGAGTTCTGCAGCAGCTCGTCGAGCTTGTGCCGGGGGTGAGGAACGGCCGTGGTCATGACCGTGCCTCACGGGCGGCGCAGAGGAACGACACGACCAGGATGAGCCCCGATGCGATGCTCGCCAGCACGACCGACCCGTGGGCGAAGATCACCACGGCGAGCGCCGCCGCGTAGGTGACGAACCAGCTCACGATGTACGCCGTCCAGCGACGGCTGCGGGCGAAGGCCGCCCGGTCCTGAATGCTGATCACGAAGAAGAGGATGAGCGCGAAGGCCACGGCCAACGTGGCGACGTAGGCGAGGCCGAAAGCGTCGCCCGTCGCGAGGGCCATGGCGAAAGTCCCCATCGCCGTGGCGACGCCGAGCGCCACGATGAAAGTGATGTACGGCCACCGGGTCGCGTCGTGAGCGGAGCGGCTCAGCCGGTCGGCTCGGTCGAGGAGCTGCTGCGCTTCCGCGGGGGTGAGGGCGGTGTGTGTGTCCATGGGGTTCCTTCCGATACCTCCATGGTGTCAACTACTTTCCATATTGGCAAGTAGTTTCAGGAATTGACCCCTCGCACCCACGACGAACCCCGGCGACGCGACCCGCGAGAGGGCCGCGCCGACGGGGTCGGGGTCGATCAGATCGTGCGCGCGAAGGGATCGAAGTCGCGGGGCACGACCGGCACGGGAGCCGCGAGCGTGCTCTCGACGGTCGTGAAGGCCGCGTTCTCGATCGACTCCTCGGCCGACAGCATGATGTCGAGCACGTGGTAGCCGAGCTCACCGGTGGCGACGTGCGGACGGTCCTCGGCGATCGCGCGGACCATGTCGAGCAGGCCGAGACCGCGGCCGACGACCACGCCCTCCTGCTCGACGTCGATCCACGGCTGGTCGAACCGGGCGCCGTCGCGCAGCACGCCGAGCGGCTTGACGTAGCGCGTCGGCCCCTCGAAGCGGTTGGGGTCGGGCAGCACGATCGTGCCCTCGGTGCCGTGGATCTCGAGCACGCCGTGGCGCTCGAGGGCCGAGTCGAAGCTGAACTGCCCCTGCGCCTGCTGGCCGCTCTCGAACGCCGCGAGGAGTTGCACCGTGGTGGGCACCTCGACGTCGAAGAACGTGCCCTCGTCGGGCCCGGCGTGGATCTCGCGCTTCGCCTGCGGCTTGGCCCCGAGAGCCGCGACCCGGTCCACCGGACCGAGCAGGCTCACGAGCGCGGTCAGATAGTACGGGCCCATGTCGAGCAGGGGGCCGGCGCCGCGCGCGAAGAGGAACTGCGGTCCCGGATGCCAGAGGTCGGGCCCCTGCGTCTGGAACGACGCCTGCGCGAACACGGGCTGACCGATCACGCCGTCGAGGATCGCGCGCTTCGCGGACTGGAAACCCGGGCCGAGGACGGTGTCGGGCGCGGAGCCGATGCGCAGGCCCGCGGCCTCGGCGTCGCGCAGGAGCTGCGCGGTGCCGGCACGGTCGAGCCCGAGCGGCTTCTCCGTCCAGACGTGCTTGCCCGCGGCGATCGCGGCCGACGAGACCTCGACGTGCACGGCGGGGATGGTGAGGTTCACGACGACCTGGATGTCGGGGTTGCCGAGTACCTCGTCGGCGGTGCCCCACGAGGCCACGCCGTACTTCTCGGCCTTGGCGCGAGCGCGCTCGGTGTCGATGTCGCCGACCGCGAGCACCGTCACGTCGGGGAACGACGTGAGGTTCTCGAGGTAGGTGTCGCTGATGACACCGGCACCGATGATGCCGACTCCGACGGGGGCGCTCACGCGGCGAGGCCCTTCTCGAGCAGGAACGCGTAGCTGGCGGCGATGTCGTCGAACACGTCACCGGGAGCCTGGTCGTACTCGATGACCGCGTACTTCACGTCGGCGGCGACCTGCATGGCCTCGACGAGGGGCACCTGGCCCTCGCCGGAACGACGCTGGTCGAGCTGACGCGTGGCGCTGCGGTCGGCATCCGGGGCAAAGGGGTTGGGCACGGGAACGATGCCATCCTTGACGTGCACCGCCACCAGGCGCGAGCCGAGACGCTCGACGAGGGCCGGCACGTCCTGACCGCCGGTGAGCGCCCAGAAGAGGTCGAGCTCGATCGCGACGCGCTCGTCGGTCAGCGAGACGAAGTGCTCGAAGCCGCTCTTGCCGTCGACGTCGATGAGGAACTCCTGCGCGTGGTTGTGGTACCCGACGTTGAGCCCGAAGGTGGCGGCGACGTCGGCCGCCTTGTTCAGTCGCTCGGCGATGTCGGCGATCCCGTCGGCGGTCATCCAGCGTGCCGGGTCCACGAAGGGGTCGATCACGGTCGACATGCCGATCTCGGCGGCGGCTTCGAAGACCACCTCGGGAGCCGGGGTGGGGATCGAGCCGTCGGGCGTCCACAGCTCGTCCGAGAGCAGCGGGGCGTGTCCGGTCGGCGAGGCCAGGCCGCTGGCGTCCAGAGCCGCCCGGATCTCGGCGGGGCGGCGCACGAAGTCGAACGCCTCGACGTTGCGGAGGCCGATCGCGGCGAGGCGGTCGAGCGAGCCGCCCGGGTCAGCGGTGAATTCTGCGGCCAGCGTGTAGAGCTGGACGGAGGGGATAGGGAGCGACATCGGACCTTTCCTTGCTCGTCGTCGAGGGCGCCGCGAAGGCGCCGAGGGCATTGCGGGAACGCTACCACAAAACCGACCACTGGTTGCTTTTATCTCCCCTACACTGACGGGGTGACCAGCGACGACGAAGCCGAGGCTCCCGCGAGCGAGGGCGACGACCGCCTCGGACGCTCCGGCGCGTACACGAAGGGGGTCGCGCGGCGGCAGGAGATCCTCGACCGCGCGATCCACGTCTTCGCCGAGCGCGGGGCCGAGGGGGCGTCGCTCCGCAGCATCGCGCGGGCGCTCGGCGTCTCGCACGCGGCGCTCCTGCACTACTTCGACTCGCGCGAGCAGCTGCTCGTCGCCGTCTACGACCACGCGGCCAAGTCGACGCCCGCCGCCCCTGACGCGACCGCCCTGTCGTCGCTCACCGATTCCGCCGAGAACAACACCTCGGTACCGGGCCTCGTGGAGCTCTACACGACGCTCGTCGCCACGTCGCTCAAAGCCGACAGCGCGACCGCGCGCGAGTACTTCACCGACCGCTTCGCCCGCCTGCGCGAGGAGCTCGCCGACCGCCTCCGCGTCGAGCAGGCCGACGGCCGCGTCCGTGCCGACTGCGACCCCGACCAGGTCGCCGCGCTGTTGATCGCGGCATCCGACGGTCTGCAGGTGCAGTGGCTGCTCGAGCCTTCGATCCCCCTCGCCGACGTGCTCGGCGCCCTCGGCGGGCTGCTCGCTCCGCCGCGCTGACCGGGCCATAACGACGAACCCCCGGCACCCTTGAGGGCACCGGGGGTTCTCAGCGACAGCGTCAGACGCGCGCGTCGACCCCCTGGCCCGCAACAGGCACGAGCCGCGTGAGCTGCGTCACGTGGCGCGGCTCGAGCTCGTCGAGCGACGAGACGCCGAGGAGCGTCATCGTGCGCTCGATCTCGCTGCGCAGGATCGCGATCGTGCGGTCGACGCCCTCGCGTCCGCCGGCCATGAGCCCGTAGAGGTATGCGCGGCCGATGAGCGTGAACTTCGCGCCCAGAGCGATGGATGCCACGATGTCGGCGCCGTTCATGATGCCCGTGTCGACCATGACCGTGGCGTCCTTGCCCACCTCGCGCACGACGTGCGGCAACAGGCGGAACGGGATCGGGGCGCGGTCGAGCTGACGCCCGCCGTGGTTCGAGAGCACGATGCCGTCGACGCCGAGGTCGACCAGGCGCGCGGCATCCTGGACGTTCTGCACACCCTTCACGACGAGCTTGCCCGGCCACATGCCGCGGATGATGTCGAGGTCCTCGTAGCTGATCGTGGGATCCATCGCCGCGTTCAGCAGCTCGCCGACGGTGCCGCCGGTCGTGCTCAGCGAGGCGAACTCGAGCTTGGGCGTGGTGAGGAAGTCGTACCACCACCACGGACGCGGGATCGCGTTGACGATCGTGCCGACGGTTAGCTGCGGCGGGATCGAGAACCCGTTCCGCTTGTCGCGCAGACGGGCGCCGGCGATCGGGGTGTCGACCGTGAACTGCAGCGTGTCGAAACCGGCCTTGGCGGCGCGTTCGACGAGACCGTACGAGATCTCGCGCTGCTTCATGACGTACAGCTGGAACCAGTTGCGGCCGACGGGGTTCGCGGCCTTCACGCCCTCGATCGAGGTGGTGCCGAGCGTCGACAGGGTGAACGGGATGCCGGCGGCCGCCGCCGCGGAGGCCCCCGCCGTCTCACCCTCGGTCTGCATCAGCCGCGTGAAGCCGGTGGGCGCGATGCCGAAGGGCAGCGCCGAGGGGCCGCCGAGGATCTCGCACGACGTGTCGACCTCGTTCGCGGGACGCAGGATGTCGGGGTGGAACTCGACGTCCTCGAATGCGCGGCGAGCGCGATCGAGCGACAGCTCGCCCTCGGCGGCGCCGTCGGTGTAGTCGAAGGCCGCTTTGGGCGTGCGGCGCTTGGCGATCGTCCGCAGATCGCCGATCGTGAGCGCGGCGTCGAGGCGACGCTTGCGCGCGTCGAGCTCGGGCTTCTTGAACTGCATGAGCTCGAGGAGCTCGCCGACTTTGGGGAGCTGTCGCTGCACCATGGGTGTCTCGCTTTCGTGTGGTCTGACCACAGCATAGGGCCTGACGGGGTGCCCGCGGGCCGGGTTTTCAGGAGCGGGGATCGAATCTCACCGCGGGGAAGACGGATGCCACGCGAGCGCGCAGATCCTCGAGGGACGCGTCGGCCCCGAAGCAGCCGAGGGCACGCGTCTGGACGAGGACGTTGCCGAGAGCCGTCGCCTCGACCGGCCCCGCGAGCACCGGCAGTCCGCTGCGATCCGCCGTCGCCTGGCACAGCAGCGCGTTGAGCGCACCGCCGCCGACGAGGTGCACCGTGTCGATCTCGCGGCCGGCGAGCTCCCCCGCCGTGCGCAGCGTCCGGGCGAACGCGTCGGCGATGCTCTCGACGATGACCCTCGCGAAGGCCGCGCGGTCCTCGACGTCGGGTTCCGGCATCCCGAGCAGGGCCGCGATCCGCGCCGGCATGTCGCCGGGGGCGGCGAGCGAGGCGTCGTCGGCGTCGAACAGCCGCGCGGGAGCGGATTGGGCGGCGGCGGCGGCCAGCAGCGCGGGCAGGTCGACCGGGGCACCATCGCGCTCCGACCACGCGCGTACCGTTTCGCTCAGCAGCCAGAGCCCGGTGACGTTATGGAGGAACCGCACACGCCCGTCCACGCCGCCCTCGTTCGTGAAGTTCGCCGCGCGGGCGGCATCCGTCACGATCGGCTCCGCGACCTCGAGACCGACGAGTCCCCACGTGCCGCACGAGATGTAGGCCGCGTTCGACGACGAGAGCGGAACCGCGACGATCGCCGACGCCGTGTCGTGCGAGCCCACCGCGATCACCGGGATGTCCCCCAGCCCCCGCGCGAGCCCGACGGTCTCCCCCGGATCGACCAGGGGCGGCAGGACACGAGAAGGGATGCCGAGAGCCTCGGCGAGCGCGAGATCCCACTCCCCTGTGTGCGCGTCGAGCAGACCCGTGGTCGAGGCATTCGTCCGCTCCGCGACGCGTCGGCCCGTGAGCCGCTCGGCGAGGAGGTCGGGGATGAGCAGGCTCGTTTCGGCCTCGGCCACCAGAGCGTCGGCCGCGTACTGGTACACCGTGTTGAACGAGAGGAATTGCAGGCCGTTGCGGCGGTACAGCTCCTCGAAGGGGACGAGCCCGTGCACCGCGTCCACACCGCGCGCCGTGCGGTCGTCGCGATAGTGGAACGGTTCGGCGAGCAGACCATCCGCTCCGAGCAGGCCGTAATCGACGGCCCACGAGTCGATCCCCACGCTCTCGATGTTCGGTTCGCGACGGAGGGCCTCGGCGAGACCCGCCTGCACGTGCCCCCAGAGCGCCTCGAGATCCCAGTGCCAGCCGTCCTCCCTCTCGACGGGCCCGTTCGGAAAGCGCGCGACCTGCTCCAGCTCGAGCACGCCCTGGCCCACGCGGCCGATCATCACGCGCCCGCTTGTGGCGCCGAGATCGACGGCGGCGACGGCGCGGACGGCGCCGGGCACCGCGGCACCGGCGTCGGCCGCGGCGTCGGCGGCGTCGGAGTCAGCCACCGCGCCGCCGGCCCCGGCAACGATCGCGCCCGCGCCGTTCGCCGCGCCGCCCGCCGACGTCCCGCTCATCGCAGGAACGCCGCGGCGACGCCCGAGTCGACGGGGATGTGGAGGCCCGTCGTGCGCGACAGCTCGGGGCCGGTGAGCACGTACACCGCGTCGGCGACGTTCTCGGGCACGACCTCGCGCTTGAGGATCGTGCGGTTGGCGTAGAACTGGCCGAGGTCCTTCTCGTCGACGCCGTAGGTCGCGGCGCGGTTGGCGCCCCAGCCGGCGGCGAAGATGCCCGAGCCGCGCACGACGCCGTCGGGGTTGATGCCGTTGACGCGCACGCCGTGCTCGCCGAGCTCGACCGCGAGCAGACGCACCTGGTGCGCTTGGTCGGCCTTCGTCGCCGAGTAGGCGATGTTGTTCGGGCCCGCGAACACGGAGTTCTTCGACGAGATGTAGATGACGTCGCCGCCCATTCTCTGCTCGATCAGGGCCTTGGCTGCGGCTTTCGACACGAGGAACGAGCCCTTCGCCATGACGTCGTGCTGCAGGTCCCAGTCCTTCTCGGTGGTCTCGAGCAGCGGCTTCGAGAGCGAGAGCCCGGCGTTGTTGACGACGAGGTCGATGCCGCCGAACGCGAGAAGCGTCGCGTCGATCGCGGCCTGCACGCCCTCGGCATCCGCGACGTTCGCCGCGACGCCGATCGCGACGTCGGTCCCGCCGAGCTCGGCAGCGGCGGCCTGGGCCTTCTCGAGGTCGAGGTCGGCAACGACGACGCACGCCCCCTCCGCGGCGAGGCGGGTCGCGATGGCCTTGCCGATTCCGGATGCCGCGCCCGTGACGAACGCGATGCGTCCCTGATGCGTCTTGGGCTTCGGCATCCGCTGGAGCTTCGCCTCCTCGAGCGCCCAATACTCGATGCGGAACTTCTCGGCATCCGAGATCGGCGCGTAGGTCGAGAGCGCCTCGGCGCCGCGCATGACATTGATCGCGTTGACGTAGAACTCGCCCGCCACGCGCGCGGTCTGCTTGTTGGCGCCGTACGAGAACATGCCCACGCCCGGCACCAGCACGATGAGCGGGTCGGCCCCGCGGATCGCGGGGCTGTCGGCCGTGGCGTGCGCGTCGTAGTACGCCTGGTAGTCGGCGCGGTACTCGGCGTGCAGCTCCTTGAGCCGCGCGATCGCGTCCTCCACCGAGGCGTCGGCGGGCAGGTCGAGGATCAGCGGCTTGACCTTGGTCCGCAAGAAGTGGTCGGGGCAGCTCGTCCCCAGCGCGGCGAGGGCGGGTGCGTTCTCGGATGCCAGGAAGTCCAGCACCACGTCAGCGTCGGTGAAGTGGCCGACCATGGGCTTGTCGGTGGAAGCGAGGCCGCGGATCGTCGCGGCGAGCGTCGCGGCTTTCGCACGGCGCTCGGCCTCGGGCAGCGCGGCGAAGCCGTCGCGAACTCCGCCGAACGGCTCTGCGGCACCGTGTTCGTCGATGTACGCCTGCGCGGTGTCGATGATCCAGAGCGAGTTTGTCTCGGCCTCCTCCGAGGTGTCGCCCCACGCCGTGATGCCGTGCCCACCGAGGATCGTGCCGATCGCCTGGGGGTTCTTCTCCTTGATGGCGGCGATGTCGAGGCCCAGCTGGAAGCCGGGGCGACGCCACGGCACCCACACGACCCTGTCGCCGAAGATCTTCTCCGTCAGCGCCTCGCCGTCGGCGGCGGTGGCGATCGCGATGCCCGCGTCGGGGTGCAGGTGGTCGACGTGCGCGGCATCCACGAGTCCGTGCATCGCGGTGTCGATTGACGGGGCCGCCCCGCCCTTGCCGTGGAGGCAGTAGTCGAACGCGGCGACCATCTCGTCCTCGCGCTCGATGCCCGGGTAGACGTCGACGAGCGCGCGCATGCGGGCGAGGCGCAGGACCGCGAGGCCCTTCTCGGTCAGGGTGCCGAGATCGCCGCCCGAACCCTTGACCCACAGCAGCTCGACCGGCTCGCCGGTCACGGGGTCGATGTCGGTGCCCTTGGCGGAGGTGTTGCCCCCGGCGTAGTTGGTGACCTTGGGGTCGGAGCCGAGGCGGTTGCTGCGCGCGACGAGGTCGGCGGCGGTGGAGCTGGTCATGGTCTTCCGTTCATCTCAATTCGTCGGGTTCGAGGTGGGCGCGGTGATGGTCGCTGCGTGTCCAGAACACCCGGACGTTTTTCGCGCGGCTCCGGGTGTCTTGGACACTCAGTCGCGGCGGGCGCTCACGCGAGCGCCCGCCGCCGTTGCGGTCAGGCGCCCCAGCCGGCCTGCGTGCCGCCGACGCGCTCGGCGGCGATGCGGGGCAGGTATCCGGATGCCGCGAAAGCGGCCATCGGGTCGGAGGGAAGGCCGCGCGACTCGCGCCACTCGGCGAGCGCGGGACGCACGTCCGTGTAGAAGGCGTCCATCAACACCGCGTTGGCGCCGAGCACGTCGTTGGCCTGCTGGGCCGCGGCGAGCGCCTCACGGTCGACGAGCAGGGCGCGCGCCGTCATCTCCTGGACGTTGAGCACCGAGCGGATCTGCCCGGGGATCTTGTCCTCGATGTTGTGGCACTGGTCGAGCATGAACGCCACGTCGGGGTTGTTCAGGCCCCCGCCGCGAACGACCTCGAACAGGATGCGGAACAGCTGGAACGGGTCGGCCGCTCCGACGATGAGGTCGTCGTCGGCGTAGAAGCGCGAGTTGAAGTCGAACGACCCGAGCTTTCCGAGGCGCAGGAGCTGCATGACGATGAACTCGATGTTCGTGCCGGGGGCGTGGTGACCGGTGTCGAGGCAGACCATCGCCTTGTCGCCGAGCGAGGCGACCTGGGCGTAGGAGGTCCCCCAGTCGGGAACGTCGGTGTGGTAGAACGACGGCTCGAAGAACTTGTACTCCAGCACGAGACGCTGGTCGTCGCCGAGGCGCGCGTAGATCTGCTGCAGCGAGTCCTGGAGGCGGTCCTGACGGCCGCGCATGTCGTTCTGTCCGGGGTAGTTCGAGCCCTCGGCGAGCCAGATCTTCAGGTCGCGCGAGCCCGTGGCATCCATCACGTCGATGCACTCGAGGTGGTGGTCGATGGCCTTGCGGCGGATGCGCTCGTCGTGGTGCGTGAGGGCGCCGAACTTGTAGTCCTCGTCCTGGAAGGTGTTCGAATTGACCGTGCCGAGCTTCACGCCGAGGTCTTCGGCGTGGCGGCGGAGCGCCGTGTAGTCGTCGACGAGGTCCCACGGGATGTGCAGGGCCACCGTGGGCGCGAGGG
Organism: Microbacterium testaceum; assembly: GCF_001476285.1. Lineage (GTDB taxonomy): Bacteria > Actinomycetota > Actinomycetes > Actinomycetales > Microbacteriaceae > Microbacterium > Microbacterium testaceum_B. The sequence continues at coordinate 35,104 of NZ_LDRU01000033.1, forward strand.
CGGTCAGGCGGTTGACCTCGGCGGCATCCGCGATCTTCTCGAACGGATCACGCGGGGTGCCGGCGGTGGGGAACACGCGGAAGCGCGTGCCGGAGTTGCCGAACGCCCAGGAGGGCAGCTCGATGGCCTGGCCTTCAAGGGTCGAGAGGATCTCGGGAGACAGCGTCGTCATGATCGGGTGCTTTCGGTCGGGGCGGATGAGGGGGTCTCGGCGTTGGCGGGAGGGACGGATGCCGCGGGCACGGCCGCCGCGAGCTGTTCGGCGAGGTGGAACACCTCGGTGAGGGGGGTCGCGGCCTGATCGGGCCGACTCTCGAGTCCGATGAAGAAGGCGGACATCTCGTCTTCCCACTTCGCGGCGATCGGCGAAGCCGCGAGGTACGCCTGCGCGGCGGCATCGTCATCGGTCTCGTAGTAGCCGATGAGCCGGCCACCCTCGCCGAGGAACAACGAGTAGTTGCGGCGCCCGGCGGCGGCGATCTCTTCGAGCATCTCCGCGCGCACCGGCGTGTGACGAGCGACGTACTCGTCGACCAGGTCGGGCCAGATGCGGAGTTCGAAGCAGACGCGCGTGGTCTGTGCGGACATGGAGTGGTTCTCTCCCTCGAGAATGAATCGTTTCACGCCACCGTAGCACGCCGCGTGGACGCGTGCGATATCGTCGTCGGATCATGGCGGTCAAAATCAAAGACGTCGCAGCGCACGCCGGCGTCTCGGTGGGCACCGTCTCGAACGTGCTCAACGGCCGCGACACGGTGTCACCCGGAGTCGTCGAGCGCGTGCGCGCCGCCATCGACGCCCTCGGCTACGTGCGCAACGACGCCGCCCGCCAGCTCCGCGCCGGCCGCAGCCGCGCGATCGCGCTGGTCGTGCTCGACGTCGGCAACCCCTTCTTCGCCGCCGTCGCCCGTGGCGCCGAAGCGCGCGCCGCCGCCGACGGGTACGTCGTCCTCCTCGGATCCAGCGGGGCCGACGCCGACCAGGAACGCCTCTACGTCGACCAGTTCCGCGAGCAGCGCGTCGCAGGGGTCCTCCTCACCCCGGCCGATGCCGGCGGAGACGTCGTGGAGCATCTCGCGGCCGCCGGCATCCCGGTCGTCCTCGTCGACGAGCAGACCGCCGGAGACGACGTCTGCACGGTGTCGGTCGACGACGTCGAGGGCGGCCATCTCGCAGTCGCTCATCTTCTCGAGCAGGGGCGTCGGCGCATCGCCTTCGTCGCCGGACCGCTCACCACGCGGCAGGTCGCCGATCGTCTCGCCGGTGCCCGTCGGGCGGTCGACGACGTCGAGGGCGCGTCCCTCGAGGTCATCGAAACGGATGCCATGACCGTCCTCGCCGGCCGGGCCGCCGGCAAGGAGCTTCGAGAGCGCGCCGACCGCCCCGACGCCATCTTCGCCGCGAACGACCTGCTGGCAGTGGGCGTGCTGCAGGCGCTCACGATGCTCGGCGGCATCCGCGTGCCCGACGACATCGCCCTCGTCGGCTACGACGACATCGACTTCGCCGCCGCGACCGTGGTGCCCCTGACCTCGGTGCGTCAGCCCGCCGAGGCCCTCGGCTCGACCGCCGTCGACCTGCTTCTGCGCCAGCTCGACGGCGGCGTCGACCCCGCGGAGCGGCAGGTGCGGTTCCAGCCTGAGCTGGTCGTGCGGGCGTCGAGCGGCTAGGCGCCGCACCGGTCCGAGGTCCGGCGCCGTCGAGTGTCCAGAACACCCGGACATGCTCGCCGCCTCGTCCGGGTTTCGTGGACGCTCAGCGCGGGTGCGCGCCACCACGCGAACCCGCACCGCACGACTCAGTGCCCCGGCACGCCCTCCACACCCTCGGCCTGCTTCGGCGTCCGCACGAACGCCGCGAGCACGACCACGGCGATCGACAGGCACGCCGCGACGAAGAAGGCGGTGTGGATGCCGGAGGCCGTGGCGTCCACGACACTCGCTCCCCCGCTCGCCGCCGACGCGGCGCCGACCGTCATCAGTGTCACGAACACCGCCGTGCCCGCGGCTCCCGCGAGTTGCTGCACGGTCGACACGATCGCGGACCCGTGCGGGTAGAGCTCGCGCGGGAGCGAGCCGAGCGCAGAGGTCATCAGCGGGGTGAACATGAACGCCAGGCCCAGGCTCAGCAGGCAGTGCACGGCGATGACGAAGCCGACCGGCGTCGCGGCCGAGAGGGTGGCGAAACCCCACAGCGCCGCGCCGGCGACGACCGCGCCCGGGAGGACGAGCGGGCGCGCGCCGAAGCGGTCGAAGAGATTTCCGACGAGCGGGGCCATGAGCCCCATCAGCAGACCGCCGGGGAGCAGCATCAGGCCGGTGGGGAGCGTGCCGAGACCGAGGACGTTCTGCAGGTACAGCGGCAGCAGGATGAGCACGCCGAACAGCGTCGTCATCGCCACGACGACGAGGATCACCGCGACGGTGAACGACGAATGCCGGAAGACGCCGAGGTTCAGCAGCACCCGGTCGGTCGACCCGAGGCGCAGCTGACGGATCACGAAGGCTGCCAGAGCGATCGCGCCCACGGCCAGCGGCATCCAGACCGGGACGATCTCGTGCCCGCCCGCCGCTTCGCCGATGCTCGACAGGCCGAAGATGAGGCCACCGAAGGCCAGCGCCGAGAGCACCACCGAGATGACGTCGAGGGTGACGTGTCGCGTGTCGGTCAGGTTGCGCACCCACCGGGCGCCGAGCGCGATGGCGATCAGGGCGATGGGGATCATGACGATGAACATCGCCCGCCACGGGAAGACCGACAGGATGAGGCCCGACACGGTGGGACCGACGGCCGGAGCCACCGAGATGACGATCGAGATGAGCCCCATCATGCGACCGCGACGGTCCGCCGGGACGACGTTCAGCACCGTGGTGAACAGCAACGGGATCATGATCGCCGTGCCCGAGGCCTGGACGATGCGACCGACGAGGAGCACGCCGAACCCGGGCGCGATCGCCGCGATCACCGTTCCGAGGGTGAACAGACCCATCGCGGCGAAGAACAGGGTCCGCAGCGGGAAGCGCTGGATGAGGAAGCCCGTCGTGGGGATCACGACCGCCATCGTGAGCAGGAACGCGGTCGTCAGCCACTGCGCCGAGGCGGCGGTGATGTCGAGTTCACGCATGAGCTCGGGCAGAGCGACACCCATGATCGTCTCGTTCAGGATGACCACGAACGCGGCGACGACGAGCAGCGCGATGACGGCGCCCGGGCGCACGGCGGGCTTTCCGGGCGGGGCGGCGGCGGGAACGGTTCCGGTGGAGACCATGGTCGACCAATCTGAGCAGTGACGGGCAAGTTGGCAGTTACTGCCAATAAGACATCGACTACTGTATCGGACATGAGCACGCCGGCAGCCCCCGTCGAGGGATTGCGCGACCGTCGACGCCGCGAGACCGCCGTCGAGATCTGTGCCGCCGCCCTCGATCTGTTCGAGGAGAAAGGCGTCACGGGCACCACCGTCGACGAGATCGCCGCGCGCGCGGGCGTCTCTCCGCGCACGTTCTTCCGCCTGGCCGGCACGAAGGAAGACGCCGTCTTCGTCGACGACGGCCGCTTCGCCGACGCCCTCGCCGGGGTCGCCGAGGTCGGCGACGACATCGCGGCCCTGCTGACCGCGCTCCGTCAGGTGTTCGCCCGCGAACTCGAGCTTCTGGATGCCGATGCCCGAGCGCGCGAGCGCTTCCTGCGCGTGCGCCGGCTCATCGCACACGAGCCCGCACTGCTCGGGGCCGCCGTCCGCCGCGAGGTCACATCGGCGGACCGCTTCGTGCCCGAGATCGCCGATCGGATCGGCCTCGCCGAGCTCGACGTCCGCGCGGCCCTCGGTGTCGCCGGCCTCGAGATGCGGACGACCCTCGACGAGTGGGCTCGCCGCTACGACGCCGGCGAGACCGCCACCCTCGTCGCCCTGCACCGCGAGGTGCAGGCGCGGCTGAGCCGCGCCGTCACGTCTCGCGCGTGATCGTCACCTTCACCTTGAGCTGGCTCTTGCCCGGGCCGGCGTAGACACCGCGGAGCGGCGGCACGTCGTTGTAGTCGCGGCCCCGGCCGACGAGCACGTGACGATCACCGATCTCGATGTTGTTCGTCGGGTCGAAGCCCTGCCAGTCACCCGCGAACCACTCCACCCACGCGTGCGACTCACCGGTGACGGCCTCCCCCACCTCGGCGGAAGGCTTCGGGTGCAAGTAGCCCGAGATGTAGCGGGCCGGGATGCCGACTTCGCGCAAGGCCCCGATCGCGATGTGGGCGATGTCCTGACAGACGCCCTTGCGCGCTTCCCACGCGTCCACGGCGGTCGAGTGCACGCCCGTCACGCCCTGCATGTACTCGATCGCGTCGCCGATGGCCTCGGCGATGGCATGGGCAGCGGGTCCCGGGCGATCGTGCCGAGCGGCGATGGAGCGCGCGAGCTCGACGACCTCGGGATGCGGCGCCGTGCGACGCGTCTGCGTCAGCTGCTCGACCGTCGACACCGAGCCCGCCGCCTCGACGGCGAGCTGCTCCCACGTGATGTCGGCGTGCTCGATCGGGCGGGGCCGCACCTCGACGAGCGACCGCGCCGTGATCGTGAGCGCGGCGTGGGGAGAGAGCACGTCGAAGGCGGCGACGCGCGTGCCGAAGTAGTCGACGTACTGGTTGACCGACGTCGACGGCTCGATGTCGAGCGACGAACTCAGCACGAACTGACTGTCGGTCGAGTGCGGCAGCATGCGCGCCTCGTTGTACGACGCCGACACGTCGCCGGGATAGGCGAAGCCGGTCTGGTGCTCGATACGGAGACGCTTCATCGCCGGCCTCCCGAAGCCACCGCGGCCGCCGCGGACATGGCATCCATCATGAGATCTCTCCGATCCAGCTGGGCTCGGCCTGCGTCGGGAAGAAACGCGACCGGATCGCCTCCGACGCCTCGCGCGTCACCGTCTGCACGCGCTGCATGTGCTCGGGCAGGTCGGTGAGCACGTCGCTGACCGGGCGGTACTCGAGGTCGTTGCGGATCTGACCGAGCGCGCGCAGCACCGTGTTGGAGTGGCCGACGCGGTCGGCGCGGGGGTCGATCGCGCTCATGCAGTCTTCCGCGCGCTGGATCGAGTAGATGATCGAGCGCGGGAACAGGCGGTCGAGCAGCAGGAACTCGGCCGCGTTGCGGGCGCTCGGCATCCCTCGATAGGTGCGCAGGTAGGCCTCGTACGCGCCGCACGAGCGGAGGATCGTCGTCCACGACGGTCCCGAGACCTCGGTGAGCGACCTCGTCGCGAGGAGGCGGGCCGTCATGTCGGTGCGCTCGATGCTGCGCCCGAGCGTGAAGAACTGCCAGGCCTCGTCGCGGTTCGTCGACGAGTCGACGATGCCGATCGCCAGGGCGGCGCGCTCTCGCACCCACTGGAAGAACTCGTGCACCTTCTCGGTCTGCAGACGCCGTGGCATCCGGGAATTCGTGGTGTTGAGGATCTCCCAGAGCTCGGTCGAGACGATCTCCCGTGCGCGACGGGCGTTCTCGCGCGCCGCGGTGATGGAGTACGCGATGCTCGACGGGTTCATGCGGTCCACGGCGAGGCGGGCCAGCACGTCGTCGCGGCGGACCGTGTCGACGTTCTCGGGCCAGGCCGACCCCATGACGCTGAGCAGGGAACGGCAGGCGGTGTCCTCGTCGATCCACGGGTCCTCGAGGAGGAGCTGCAGGTGCACGTCGAGGATGCGCGCCGTCCCGTCGCTGCGCTCGATGTACCGCCCGATCCAGAACAGGCTTTCGGCGATGCGACTCAGCATGATCCGACCCCCTCGGCCCCCGACCCGGTCGAGGACCCCGAGCCCGTCGAAGGGTCCGGAACCCGTCGCTCGGCCTGTTGCTGCTGCTGCTCGGCCTGCGGACCGTGCTCGACGACGGCGTCCTGCTGCTGCTGTTCCTGCTGCTCCCGTCCGGCCGCACGCGGGTCGCGGGGAGCGGTGGCGGGAGCCGGCTGACCGTCGTAGATGATCGGGATCGACTCGGTCACCGCCGCCTGATCGGCGACGAGCCCCGAGACGCCGTTGCCCTGACCGTACTCAACGTGCGAGGGGGCCGAGCCGCCGACGACCCAGGTGTCCTTCGAGCCGCCACCCTGGCTGGAGTTGACGACGAGCTGCCCCTCGGGGAGCGCGACGCGCGTGAGCCCGCCGGGCAGCACCCAGATGTCGTCGCCGTCGTTCACGGCGAAGGGGCGCAGGTCGGCGTGCCGGGGACGCATGCCGTCCTCGACCAGCGTCGGGATCGTCGAGAGCATGACGACCGGCTGCGCGATCCAGCCGCGGGGGTCGGCGAGCAGACGTTTGCGGAGCGCATCGAGCTCGGCGGGCGAGGCATCCGGACCCACGACGAGCCCCTTGCCGCCCGAGCCGTCGACGGGCTTGACCACGAGCTCGGGCAGGCGGTCGAGCACCTCCTCGAGCGCGCCCGGATCCTCGAGCCGCCAGGTGTCGACGTTCTTCAGGATCGGCTCTTCGGCGAGGTAGTACCGGATCAGGTCGGGCACGTAGGTGTAGAGCAGCTTGTCGTCAGCGACGCCGTTGCCCACGGCGTTCGCGATCGTGACGTTGCCCAGCCGCGCGGCGAGCATGAGGCCGGGGGCACCGAGCATCGAGTCGGCGCGGAACTGCAGCGGGTCGAGGAAGTCGTCGTCGACGCGGCGGTAGATGACGTCGACGCGCTGCGGCCCGCGGGTCGTGCGCATGAACACCTTGCCGCCGATGCACAGCAGGTCGCGACCCTCGACCAGTTCGACGCCCATGAGGCGCGCGAGCAGCGTGTGCTCGAAGTACGCCGAGTTGTAGACACCCGGCGTGAGCACGACGATGTTCGGGTCGTCGATCCCGGGCGGGGCAGACGCGCGGAGGGCCGCGAGAAGCTTGTTGGGGTAGTCGCCGACGGGGCGCACCCGCATCGAGACGAACAGCTCGGGCAGCGTCTGGGCCATGACGCGGCGGTTCGAGATGACGTACGAGACGCCCGAGGGCACGCGCACGTTGTCTTCGAGCACGCGCATCTCGCCGTGCTCGTCGCGGATCAAGTCGATGCCCGACACCTGGATGCGGACACCGTTGGCACTGCGGATGCCGGCTGCCTGGCGGTAGAAGTACTGCGACGACGAGATGAGCCCCGCGGGCAGGATGCCGTCGCGCACGCAGTGCTGGTTGCCGTAGGCGTCGTCGAGGAAGGCCTCGAGCGCGCGGACGCGCTGCTTGACGCCGGCCTCGATCCGCGACCACTCGTCGTAGGCGATCACGCGGGGCACGGCGTCCAGCGGGAAGGGCCGCTCCTCGCCCGCGAAGTCGAACGTCACGCCCTGCGCGAGGTACGAACTGGCGAGCGACTCGGTGCGGCCGCGCAGCTCTTCCTGCGTCATCTTCGCGAGCGTCTGGTACAGCTCCCGGTACGCCTCACGAGAGGGGGCGGCTACTCCGGGACTCGCCGGAAGGCCGAACATCTCATCGAACGCCGGGACGCCGGAAGCGGTCTTGCGCGGCGCCAGCGTGGAGCCGTAACCGTCGAACAGGTCACCCATGCGACGACTCTACTCAGGGCTGTGTTGCGACGACGTTTCTCGCGCGCCATGGTTCGGTTCTACTGTCGACAGTTAGATGTCGACAGTGTAGTCTCGAGCCCAGAAACCAGCGGTCCGTTCAGAGAGGAACACCCATGTCGCTGAGCCCGCGCGTGATCTGCAGCACGATCACCCTCCGATACCTCCCCCTCGAGGCAGCGCTTCGCCAGATCGTCGAGCGCGGCTTCACGGGCATCGATCTCGGTGCCCTCCCCGGCGTCTGCGACCACGTCCCCTACGACCTCACCCCGGCCGCGGTCGCCGAGGTCGCCTCGACGATCGCCGACTCGGGCCTGTCGGTGATCTCGGTCAACGGCGACATCGGCGACCTGAACGTGCCGATGGATGCCGACGGCGCCGCCGCCCGGGCGCGCCACGCCGACCTGCTGCTCGACCTGGCCGCGCGCGTCGGCGCCCGCGCCCTGGTGCTGCCGAACGGCCGCCTCGACCATGAGCCCGTCCGCGACCTCGAGAGCGATCTCGACCTCGTCGCCGCCGAGCTCTCGCGCGTCGACGAGCGCGCTCGCGAGCGCGGTCTCGAGCTGTGGGTCGAAGCCCCGCATTGGTTCCGCTTCGCCTACGACCTCGACCGGTCCGGCGCGCTGCTCGACAGGCTCCCCGCCTCCATCGGCGTGGTGTGCGACGTCAGCCACATCACCGCCGGCGGCTCGACACCGCGCGTCTTCCTCGACCGCTTCGCCGACCGGGTGCGCCACGTGCACATCCGCGACGCCGCCCGCGGAGACATCCACCGCTCGGTCGGAAAGGGCGAGGTCGACTTCGGCGATCTCGCCGTCTCCCTCGCCGAGCACGGGTACGACGGGTCCCTCGCGCTCGAGCTCGAGACCCGCGACGTCGCCGACGACGACCGGGCCGACGCCGCCCTGACCGCGGGGCTGTTCATCTCGACGCAGCTCGACGCCGCGGCATCCGTCGCAGGGGGTGTGCGATGACCCGCCTGTTCAACGACCCCGCCGACTTCCCGCTCGAGCTCATCGACGGCTTCGTCGCCGCCCACCCCGACGAGGTCATGGCCGTTCCGGGCGGCGTCGTCCGCGCCACCGCGTACGACGAGGTGGCCGTGATCGTGGGCGGTGGCACGGGCCACTACCCGGCGTTCTGCGGCCTCGTCGGCGAGGGTGTCGCGCACGCTGCGGCGATGGGCAACATTTTCTCGTCGCCCTCGGCGCAGCAGGCGTACTCCGTCGCCCGTGCCGCGGACCGCGGGCACGGGGTCGTCTTCACCTTCGGCAACTACGCCGGCGACGTGCTGCACTTCGGCGAGGCCGCCGAACGCCTGCGCGCCGACGGGATCCCGACCGAGATCGTGCTCGTCACCGACGACATCGCCAGCGCTCCCGTCGGCGAGGAGCACCGCCGCCGCGGGATCGCGGGCGACCTCACGGTGTTCAAGACGCTCGGCGCCGCGGCGGGCGAGGGCTACGACCTCGCCGAGACCGTCCGGGTCGGCCGCCACGCCAACGACCGCACCCGCAGCTTCGGCGTCGCTTTCGCCGGATGCACCCTTCCCGGCGCGAGTGCGCCGCTGTTCACCGTTCCCGAGGGTTTCATGTCGCTGGGACTCGGCATCCACGGTGAGCCGGGGATCTCGGACGTCCCCATCCCGCCCGCCGCCGACCTGGCCGCTCTGCTGGTCGAACGCGTGCTCGCGGAGCGCCCCGAAGGAGCGGGCGATCGCGTCGCCGTCCTGCTGAACGGCCTCGGCACGGTGAAGTACGAGGAACTGTTCGTCGTCTACGCCACCGTCGCGCGCATCCTCGCCGAAGCGGGACTCGCCGTGGTGTCCCCCGACGTGGGCGAGCTGTGTACGAGCCTCAACATGGCGGGGATCTCGCTGACCCTCTTCTGGCTCGATGACGAGCTCGAACGCCTGTGGACGAGCCCGTCGGCGGCACCCGCCTACCGCAAGGGCGCCGTGTCGGCCACGACCGCGCTGAGCGCCGAGGAGCGCACCCGCCTGCGCGACCGCGCGGCGACGCCCTCTGACGCCTCGTCAGCGCCCGCGTCCGACGCCTCGCGCGCCAGCGGTCTGCGCGTCGTCGCCGCTCTCGACGTGCTGACCCGAACGGTCATCGACGCCGCCGACGAGCTCGGCCGCATCGACGCCGTCGCCGGCGACGGCGACCACGGCATCGGCATGGAGCGCGGCGCGCGCGCGGCTCTCGACGCGGCGCGTGCCGCCCTCGCTGGCGACAGCGGTGCGGGCACCGCCCTTGCGCGCGGCGGCACGGCCTGGGCCGACATCGCCGGCGGCACCTCGGGCGCACTGTGGGGCGCGGCTCTGCGGGCGATCGGCGGCCGCTTCGGCGACGCCGAGGCCGTGACCGCGCCCGCGGTCGCGGACGCGATCCTCGCCGCGCGAGACGAGATCGCCCGCCGCGGCGGGGCGGCGATCGGCGACAAGACGATGATGGACGTCCTCCTCCCCTACGCCGACCGCGTCGCCGCCCTCGACCCCCACGATCCGACGGCCTGGCGCGAGGCTGCGGCGCAGGCCACCGCCGACGCCGAGGCCACTCGCGACCTCGTCCCGCGCCTCGGGCGCGCGCGCCCCCTGGCCGCGCGCAGCGTGGGCACACCCGACGCCGGCGCGACCTCGCTCGCCCTGATCATCACGGCCGTCACGGATCACGTGCTCGGCGACGCCTCGAAGGAGAATCCCGCATGACCACCACCCCCTGGCGCCTCGTCCTCGGCGCGGACGACGCCGGCTACGCCTACAAAGAGGCCCTGAAGGCCGACCTCCTTGCCGACCCGCGCGTGGCATCCGTGAGCGACGTGGGAGTGGACGCCGACGGCCACACGCCGTACCCCACGGTCGCGATCGCCGCCGCGGAGCAGGTCGCTCGCGGCGAGGCCGACCGGGCCCTGCTGGTGTGCGGGACCGGCCTGGGCGTGGCCATCTCGGCGAACAAGGTCGCCGGCATCCGCGCGGTCACCGCCCACGACTCGTTCTCAGTCGAGCGCTCGGTGCTCTCCAACGACGCGCAGGTGCTGTGCCTGGGCCAGCGCGTCATCGGGCTCGAGCTCGCCCGCCGGCTCGTGCGCGAGTGGCTCGACTACCGCTTCGATACGTCATCGGCCTCGGCCGAGAAGGTGGCCGTGCTCAGCGCATACGAGGCGTCCGACTCCTGCTGAGTGCCCCTACGACGATGCCCCCGGCACCCGAGAGGGTGGACGGGGGCATCGTCGTCTGCGCTCAGGACGTGAGCACCTCGGCGGCATGCTGCATGTGCTTTTCGACGGTGAGGCCCGCCTGCACGGGGTCGCCCGCATCGATCGCGTCGACGATCGCGAGGTGCCGCTCGACATCCATGTTGTGCACGGCTCGCTCGACCCCGGAGTTCGTCACCGACATCTGGATCGAGCTCTCGAGCGCCGTCCACGCCTGCAGAAGGGTCTCGTTCTCGGTGAGGCGGCACATCTCGCGGTGGAAGTCCATGTCGGCGGTCAGCCGCTCTTCGACGGGTCCGCTGCCGGCGGCGGCGAGACGGGCCACGGCGGCGCGCAGGGTCAGCACGATCTCGCCTCGGTCTTCGCGCTGCGTCAGCTCGCGCGCGGCCATCGCCTCGAGCGCGCCGCGGACGGCGAAGAGATCGCGCACCTGCCGGTCGCTCATGTGGCGCACGAGAAGGCGCCCGCGGGGACCCGCCGTCAACAGCCCCTCGATCTGCAGCGATCGCATCGCCTCACGCAGGGTGCCCCGGCTGATCTGCAGGCGCGTGGCCATCTCGACCTCGGACACGTGCGATCCGGGAGGAAGCTCCCCGCTGACGATGGCGCCGCGCAGAGCATCGACGGCCTGCTCGCGCAGAGTCAGGCGCTGCAAGCCGAGAATCGACGATTCACTCATCAGAGCCCCCATGCGTTCGTTTTTCTCATCCTAGGTTCGCGCGGTCCCGGGCGGACACGCGCGTGGGCGCGGATGCGACGTCGATCGTCGCTTCCGCGCCCACGTTTCCCTCTCGAAGATCAGGCGATGCTGTGCTGACGTTCGGCCGCCACGACGGCCTCGCGCTGCTCGCGGGTCCACGTCTCGCGGGTCGCGAGCGCCGCGACCAGGCCGATGGCCGCGTAGAGCGAGAACAGGGCCGCGGGGCCGGCCCAGCCGAACGAGGCGAACAGCAGCGTCGTGATGAACGGGGTGAAGCCCGAGACCATCGCCGAGATCTGGTACGCGAGCGACGCGCCCGACGTGCGGGTGTTGGCGGTGAACAGCTCGGGGAACCACGCTCCCTGGCATCCGGCGAGCGCGTTCTGGAAGACCGCGTACGACAGCACGATGACGACCACGATCAGCGGGTACACAGCCGTGTTGACGCCGAGGAACATCAGGAAGCCCCACAGGATGCCGAGTGCGCAGACGACGATGTAGAGCGGACGACGCCCGATGCGGTCGGTGAGCTTGGCCCAGCCCCAGGTCGCGAAGATGCCGACGCCCGCGGCGATGCACAGCGCGGTGAGGGTCTGCCAGCTCTCGGTGATCTTGTTCGTGTTCAGGTACGAGATCAGATAGGTCACCGAGACCGCGTAGCCGGCCGTCTCCGCCACGCGCAGTCCGATGCCGCGCAGGATGTTGCGCCAGTCGGTCTTGATGACTTCCGTCAACGGCGATTTGAGGATCTTGCCCTCGCTCTTGACGTCTTCGAAGACCGGCGACTCGGGCACCTTGGAGCGGATGATCAGGCCCACGATGACGAGCAGGATGCTCGCGAGGAACGGCACGCGCCAGGCCCAGTCGCCGGGGAGGTGCACGCTGATGAGGAAGACGAGGTTGGCCATCAGCAGACCCACGGGGAAGCCGGCCTGCACGATTCCGGTGAACGACCCCTTGGAGCGCCACGGGGCGTGCTCGTAGGTCATGAGGATCGCGCCGCCCCATTCGGCGCCGAAGGCGAGACCCTGGATGATGCGCACGGTCACCAGCAAAATCGGAGCGACGATGCCGGCCACCGCGTAGGTGGGCAGGAGGCCGATCGCGAAGGTCGCGAGACCCATGACGATGAGCGACGTCACCAGGACGGGCTTGCGGCCGACCCGGTCGCCGAGGTGGCCGCCGATGATGCCGCCGAGGGGACGCGCGGCGAAGCCGACACCCAGCGTCGCGAACGACAGGAGCACGCCGGTCAGGGCGTCTCCCCCGGGGAAGAAGGCGGTGCCGAAGTACAGCGCCGCCGCGGTGCCGAATCCGATGAAGTCGTACGTCTCGATGACGGCTCCGACTCCGGAGCCCACCGCGACCCGCCGGACGTCTCTCGTCCCGCGGACCGGCCCTCGCATCTTGATGGCTTCTGTGCTCATCGCTGTGCCCTTTCTCACGTCATTGTGCCCGAGCGGTCCTCACCGCCGACGAGACCGATTCTGGAGGAGGTTCGTCCTACTGTCAACAGTCCAACGCTTGAACTGCTGACAAGATCGATCTAGCATGGCCGACGTCGCGACGACGCGACCGAAGAAAGGGTGATCCCATGACCACGACCCGCACCGCCGTCCTGACCGGCGCCGCCGCCGAACGGGGCATCGGCCGAGCCACTGCCCACGAGTACGCCAAGGCGGGCTGGGCCGTCGCCGTCCTCGACCTCGACGGACTGCTCGCCGAGAAGGTCGCCGCCGAGATCGCCGCCGAGCATGGTGTCGCCACCTACGGCGGGGCGGTCGACGTCGCCGACGAGGCGTCCGTGCAGGCCGCGCACGCCGCCGTGCAGGCCGAAGTCGAGGCCGGTCGCCTCCCCGCCGTCGGTGCCCTGGCGAACATCGCCGGCATCACCTCGCCCGTGCCGTTCCTCGAGACGACGCTCGACCTGTGGAACAAGGTCATGGCCGTCAACGCGACCGGCACGTACCTGGTCACGAAGGCCTTCCTGCCCGGCATGATCGATCAGGGCTTCGGCCGCATCGTCAACATGTCGTCGGTCTCCGCCCAGCGCGGCGGCGGCGTGTTCGGCAAGGTGCCCTACTCGTCCGCGAAGGCGGCCATCCTCGGCTTCACCAAGGCGCTCGCCCGTGAGCTCGGCGACTCGGGCGTCACCGTCAACGCCGTCACCCCCGGCGCCGTCGACACGAACATCCGCGTCGGGAGCACCGACGAGCTCGAAGCGAGCATCGTCGCCGGCATCCCGCTCGGACGCACCGCCACCCCCGAAGAGGTGGCCGCCGTCTTCGTCTTCCTCTCCAGCGACCAGGCCGCCTACCTGCAGGGCACCACGATCGACATCAACGGCGGCAGCCACCTGCACTGACCGCCCACCCTTTCGACGAGGAGTCACCGATGACCACTCAGACCCATCCGTCCGCGACGACGGACCGCCTCGCCACCGTCCGCCAGGGCGCTCAGCGAATCCGCCTCAACGCCCTGCACATGGGCGAGGTCCAGGGACAGGGCTACATCGGCCAGGCGCTCGGCGCCGCAGATGTCCTCGCCGCGGTGTACCTCGACCAGCTGCGCCACCGCCCGGCCGACCCGCACTGGGACGAGCGCGACCGCTTCCTGCTGTCGACCGGCCACTACGCGATCGCGCTGTACGCGGCCCTGGCCGAGGCCGGGGTCATCCCGCGCGAAGAGCTCGACACCTACGGCTCCGACGACTCGCGCCTGCCGATGTCGGGAATGGCCAGCTACACGCCGGGCATGGAGATCTCGGGCGGCTCCCTCGGGCACGGCCTCACCGTCGCGGTCGGTATGGCCCTGGGCCTGCGGCACCGCGGCAGCGACGCGCGGGTGTTCAACTTCCTCTCCGACGGCGAACTCAACGAGGGATCCACGTGGGAGGCCGCGATGAGCGCGGCATCCCACCGCCTCGGAAACCTCACCGCTCTCGTCGACATGAACGCCCTGCAGGCCGACGGCCCCACCGCGGGAGTCCTCGCGATCGAGCCGGCCGAAGAGAAATGGGCCGCGTTCGGGTGGAACACCCAGCGCGTCGACGGCAACGATCCGGATGCCGTGCTCGCGGCGTTCGACGCCGTCGCCGACCGCGATCCGGTGGGCGCCCCGCAGGTCATCCTGTTCGACGTCACCGTCGGCAAGGGTGTGCCCCTGCTCGAGCAGCGCGAGAAGAACCACTTCATGAGGATCGACGAACACGAATGGGCGATCTGCCGCGAACAGCTGATCGCGGGCTTCGAGGAGGCCGGCCGATGACCATCACCACGCCCAAGCTGAAGACGTCGGCGATGATCGCCTCGTTCGCCGACCCGGGGCAGAAGACGGCGCCGGCTCCATTCGGACACGCGCTGGCCGCCCTCGCCGACCGCGACGAGCGCGTCGTCGGCCTCAGCGCCGACCTCGCCAAGTACACCGACATGCACATCTTCCGCGACCGGCACCCGGAGCGGTTCTTCCAGATGGGGATGGCCGAGCAGCTCCTGTTCGGAGCGGCGGCGGGCATGGCCGAGGTGGGCCTGGTGCCCTTCGCCTCCACCTACTCGGTGTTCGCCGCGCGTCGCGCGTACGACTTCATCTGCCTCGACATCGCCGAGCCCAACCTGAACGTCAACGTCGTGGGCGGCCTCCCCGGCCTCACGACCGGCTACGGTCCGAGCCACCAGGCGACCGAGGACGTCGCGATCTTCCGGGGGATGCCGAACCTCACCATCGTGGATCCGTGCGACTCGGTCGACATCGCCGCGGCCGTGCCGCAGCTCGCGGAGCACGACGGCCCCACCTACCTGCGCCTCCTGCGGGGCAATGTGCCGACGGTGCTCGACGAGTACGGCTACACGTTCGAGCTGGGGAAGGCCAAGGTGGTGCGTCCGGGCGCCGACGTGGTCTTCGTCTCGAGCGGCCTCATGACCATGCGCGCGCTGCAGGCCGCCGAGCGTCTCGCCACCGATCGCGTCGACGTCGCGGTAGTCCACGCTCCGACGCTGAAGCCGTTCGACGAAGAGACCGTCGTGCGCGAGCTCGACACCCCGCGCCTCGCCGTCACCCTCGAGAATCACACGGTCGTCGGGGGTCTGTTCGAGACCGTCGCCGCAGCCCTCGTGCGCCGCGGCATCGGACGTCGCGTGGTGCCGGTGGGGCTGCCCGACGCCTTCCTCGACGCGGGGGCGCTCCCCACCCTGCACGAGCGGTACGGCCTGTCGACCGACGCGATCGTCGCGAAGGTGAAAGCCGAGCTCGGTTGACGCGCCGGCGTCGGGGAAGGGCATGCGCCCCCTCCCCGACGCCGCTGTCGATAGAGTGACGCCAACGTCCGCCGCCACGACAAAGGGTGCCTCCATGCGCGTGCTCGTCACCAGTTCCCGTAACACCTTCGCCCTCGACCTCATCCGCAAGCTCGGGAGCGTGGGACACACGGTCTTCGCGAGCGACACCTACGACGGAGCGGTGGGCAACCACTCGCGCTTCCTCGCCGGGCACCTCGCCACCCCGTCGCCGCGGTTCGAGACCGATGCCTTCATCGCCGCGGTGAGCGATTACGTCGAGAAGCACGACATCGACCTGATCATCCCCACGTTCGAGGAGGTGTTCTACCTCGCCGCCCGCGTGGCCGACCTCCCGTCCGGCGTCCGCCTCTTCTCCGGCACCTTCGCCGACCTCGCGCGCCTGCACGACAAGGCGAGCTTCCAGCGCCTGGCTCAGGATGCCGGGGTCCCCATCCCCGAGACGGTCGTCGTCACCTCCCCCGAGGAACTGCGGACCGCGATCGACGGTTTCCCCCGGTACTTCGCCCGCGCGGCGTTCTCGCGCGGCGGGGTCGGTCTGCTGACGAACACCGGCCCGCTCGCCGGCAAGATCCCCGTCGAGGAGTGCGTTCCCACGCCCGAGCAGCCCTGGCTCGTCCAGCCGTTCGTCGACGGGCCGATGGTCTGCACCTACAGCGTCGTCGTCGACGGCAAGGTGCAGGCGCACACCACCTACAAGGCCGCCGAGCAGTGGGCGCACTCGACCGCGATCGCGTTCATCGCCGTCGACAGCACCGACACCCTGCGCTACACGCAGCAGATCGTCGACACGCTCGACCCCGGGTTCACGGGGCAGATCTCGTTCGACTTCGTCGACCACGGCACCGAGGCGGCCCCCGACTACAAGATCATCGAGTGCAACCCGCGCCCGACCAACGGCGTCATCCTGCTCGAAGCCGAGGACGTGTCGAAGGCGATCCAGGGCGAGCTCACCGAGCCCGTCGTCGCGATCCCCGGCACGGAGCGCCAGATCACCCTCGCGGTGCTCGCCGACGCGTTCACCGAGCCGCTGAAGCACCTGCCGAAGACCCTGCACGACCTGCTGCACGTGCGCGACGTCGGCGCGGGCTGGTGGGACGGCGCGGCGATGCTCTGGAGCCCGGCGACCATCGTCCACGGCGCCAAGATCTCGCACGGCGACCGCAAAGAGATCCTCGCGGCGCTCGGCGACGACATCGTGTGGAACGGCGAACCGATCGAGGGCATGAGCGACGCGGATGCCGAGGCCCTCGAGGCGGTGCACGCCGGTCGCGCGTAACTCCCCGGCATCCGGAGTCCCTGGCTGAGCGCCCCGAGCCGTCCCGCGGAGTCCGCGGCCGACACGCCGCGACGGACGACCCCCGCCCGGCGTGTCACCGCAGATCTCCGCGAGACGGTACGCGCGCGGGGCCTCACGCCCCCGGGCGCAGCACCACCTTGATGCAGCCGTCCTCCTTCTTCTGGAACGTCTCGTACAGGTCGGGGGCATCCTCCAGCGGCGCGTGGTGGGTCACCAGATCCATCACTCCGAGAGGGTCGGCGGGGTCCTCGACCAGCGGTAGCAGGTCGTCGATCCAGCGCTTGACGTTGCACTGTCCCATGCGCAGGTTCAGCTGCTTGTCGAACATCGTCTTCATCGGCAGGATGTCGGCCTCGCCCGCGTACACGCCGCTGAGCGACACCGTGCCGCCGCGCCGCACGAGGTCGATCGAGGCGTACACCGCCGCGAGCCGGTCGATCCCGGCCTTGTCCATGAGCTTCCGCGCGAAGGAGTCGGGCAGCAGGCCGACGGCGTTCTGCGCCAGCTTGGCGCCGCCGTTGCCGTGCGCCTCCATGCCGACGGCATCCACGACCCCGTCGGCTCCGCGCCCCTCGGTGAGGTCGATCAGTTCGTCGACGACCGTGTCGGTCAGGTCGTAGGTCAGGATGCCGTGCCGCTCGGCCATCGCCCGCCGTTCGGGCTCGGGCTCGATGGCGAGCACCCGATAACCGAGGTGCACGCCGATGCGGGCGGCGAACTGTCCGACCGGGCCGAGGCCCATGACCGCGAGCGTGCCGCCCTCGGGGACGTTGGCGTACTGCACGCCCTGCCAGGCGGTGGGCACGATGTCGCTGAGGAACAGATACCGGTCGTCGGGCAGGTCGTCGCCGACGCGGATGTGGTTGTAATCCGCGAGCGGGACGCGCAGGTACTCCGCCTGGCCGCCCGGCACCTGACCGTAGAGCTTCGTGTAGCCGAAGAGCGCCGCGCCGCTGCCGTACTCGCGCACCTGCGTCGTCTCGCATTGCGACTGCAGTCCGCGGCGGCACATGAAGCAGTGCCCGCACGAGATGTTGAACGGCACGACGACGCGATCGCCGACCGCGAGGTTCGTGACGGCCGAGCCGACCTCGACGACGACGCCCATCGGCTCGTGGCCGAGGACGTCGCCTCTGTCGATGAACGGGCCGAAGAGTTCGTAGAGGTGCAGGTCGGAGCCGCAGATCGCCGTCGAGGTGATCTTCACGATCGCGTCGGTCGGTTCGAGGATCTCGGGGTCGGGGACCTCCTCGACGCTCACGTTTCGCGTGCCCTGCCAGGTCAGTGCCTTCATGGTGGTGCCTCTCGTTCCGGGGGACGGCCAGTCTGCGCGGCGGTCCGAGAGTGGCCGAGGTGGTTGACGGACCCCCGCCCGATGGGTCAGGCACCCGGTGCCGCGAGCGGCGGCGCATCGACCCACGCGTGCACTCGGCGCAGGAACGCGGCGTACCCGCCGGGGGTGCGCCCCATGAATCGGCCCGACGTCTCGACCTCGTGCACGTCGCTCGCACGTTCGCGCGCGCCGAGAGCCCGCACCGCGCGCACGAGGGCGACGTCCTCGTGCTCGACGAGATCCCGGATGCCACCGGCCTCGACGTACGTGCTCGCGCGCACGCCGAGATTGGCCCCGTGCACGTTGCCCGGCGGCCGACCGCGCTCGTGCGTGGCTCGCCAGTACGCCGCGTGGCGGGCGCTGAGGTCGGCGAAGTCGGGGCGGACCGTGCCGAGGACGAGGTCGATCCCGGCATCCATCAGCTCGAGCTGGTGCGTGATCCAGTCGCGCGGCACGATGGTGTCGGCATCCGTCATCGCGATCCACGTGTCGCCCGGGGCCGAATCGAGGGACGCGAGCGCGTGCGCGACACCTGTGCGGCGGGCGGTTCCGACGTTGCGCGCCGAGATCTCGAGCGCCTGCACCGGCCACCGCCGCGTCTGCAGGCCCGTGGTGTCGCTGCATGCGTCGAGCACGACGACGATCGTCGCCGAGAGATCCGGCTCGCGTTCGCGCGCGTGCGCCATCGCCCGGGTGACCGAGGCGAGGCAGCGCCCGATCAGCGCCTCCTCGTCGTGCGCGGGGATCACCACGGCCACCGCCCTCACGGCACGAGTCCGGTCTCGGTCGCCACCGACCGCGCTCCCGGACGCGCGAAGACCTCGAGCACGAAGTCCTCCTCTTCGTGGCGCACCAGGCGCACGAGATCGGGTCGCGCGGCGAGAGCGTCGTGCACGTCGTCACCGGTCCACGGGTACTCGGCGACCGGATGCCGCCAGTGACAGGCCACGAGATGACCGTCCTCGCTCAACGAGCCGACGCTCGCGGTGAGACCGCGGCCGAGATCGTCACCGGCCCAGTAGTACGCGACTTCCGACAGCACGGCGAGGTCGAACTCCCCCTCGGGCCAGTCGCCGGGGAGCGTCGCGCGGCGCAGCTCGACGTGCCCCTGCCCCGCCAGGCGTGTGCGGGCCCGGTCGAGCGCGGCGGCAGCCAGGTCGACCGCGAGCACCCGATCGCACCGCTCGGCGAGCGCGGCCGTCAGCGCTCCGGTCGAGCACCCCGCTTCGAACGCCGAGCGGTAGCGGCGGCGGGGCAGGGCGGCGAGCACCGCGGCTCGTTTGCGCTCCTCGTACCAGCGCGAGTCGAAGCCCCACGGGTCGTCGTGTCGCGCGTACATGTCGTCGAAGTAGTCCTGCCCGACGGAGGGTCGCTCAGCGGATGCCGTGCCGACGTCCGGGGCCTCCTCTCCGGCAGGGCCCGGAACCGCGGCGGGGGCCGGGACCGGGGCGAAGAACACCTCGCTGTCGCGGACGAAGTGCGCACGCATGCGGGCGTGGATCATCTCCTCGTCGCCGGGAGCGGACGACAGCGGGAGGATCTGGCTCGCGTGCGCGGCGAGCGCTCGGGTCTTGGCATCCTGAGCCTCCGGGGCGAGGGGCAGGCGCTCGGCCCGATCCCACGGCACATCGTCGGGGCCGCCCCAGTGCCAGAGCCAGATGGGGAACGCGCGCGAGCGTACCTGCCGCGCGGCGCAGACCTCCTCGACGACCTCTCCCACGACGCGGTGATCGCGATGCCCGTCGCCTCGCCACGGCGACAGCACGAGCACGCGATGCGGACCCGCGCGGTCGAGGGCGTCGCGAAGCGCCGCGGCGATCGTGTCGCGATGCTGGTCCGTCCCCCCGTCGGGCAGCCCGAGGAAGATCGCCGGCTCGACCAGACCGAGGATGTCGGCCGCCTCGAACACCTCCCGACGGCGGCGCAACGCCAGCGTCGCGGGGCTGTGCGTGGGCGAGTCGGGGTGGGATCCTTCGCCGTCGGTCACGACGAGGAGGTCGATCGGGATGCCGCGGCTCGCCGCCGTCGCCAGCAGACCCGCCGCGCCGAGGCTCTCGTCGTCGGGGTGCGCAGCGACCACGATCACCCGATCGACGTCGAGGTCGAGCGCGGGGATGTCGCGGCGGAGAGCGGCGGTCCAGACGTCCTCGTCCGTGCCGGGATCACGGTGGTCGAAGCTCACCACGCGCCCCTCCCCGCCGCGACGTCGCCGCCGATCCTCGCGAGGTCGCGGTCGGCGTGGTGCTGCCGGACGTACACCTGCATGTCGGCCACGCGCCGCGCGTGCGCCGCATCGGCGACGAGCGGGCCGGGTCCGAGCGCATGAGCCGCCTCGGTGAGCGTCGTCTCGACCGCGTCGGCGACCACCTGGCGCGCACGGTTCGCCCGCAGACCCTCGGATGCCGAGCTCCCCCCGTCGAACACCGTCGCCGTCTCGACGAGCACGGCGCGTGCCGCCCACAGGGCGACGTCGGCGCGGCCGAGGTGCACGCGCGCGAGCTGGTCGGCGCGCTCCCCCGCCGCGGCCTCGGCGAGCGCGTCGAGCAGGGGAACGGCGCCGCCCCACCAGCACGCCGCGACGCCCACGCCGCCGTGCGCGAAGCCCGGACGGCGCAGATACCACCCGGCATCCCCCACCGGGACGGCCGGAGCTCGGTCGACGTCGATGGGCGCGCTCACGACGCGGTCGAGCCCGCGGGCGTGCCACGGTCCGGAGCGGGCCGTGACGGCGGGATGCCGGAGGTCGAGCGCGAAGAGCTGCCGACGGTCCTCGTCGATCCAGGCGGTCACCAGCGCGTGGTCGAGGTCGGCGGCGAGGGAACACCACGGTTTCGTGCCGTGCAGCGTCCAGGTGCCGGCATCCTGTGTCGCCAACAGCCGCACACCGGGGCCCTCCGCGGCGAAGACGCCCCACGACCCGCTCGTGTCGACGTCGGGTGCGAAGCCGGCCGCGGCGGCCTCGTCGAGGATCGCCAGGGCGTCGAGGTGCGGCTCCAGCATCCGCGCCGCGGCGACGTCGCGCGCGGCGACCGAAGCGAGCAGCTCCCACGTCGGTGCGCGCGTGGAGGGCCGCGGGACGCCGGTGATCCAGGCGAGCGTGGCGGCGAGGTCGGTGCCGAGGTCGCCGACGGCATCCGCCCCGGTCAGCGTCGCACGCACGTCGTCGAGGCCGGGGGCGTCGGGCGGGAACAAGAGGGGGAAGCGGGGATGGTCGCCGTCGGTCACGCGCGCCAGGTTCCGCGGCCAGGTCGGTTCGAGCCAGATCCTTGACACGGCCACGCATCCCGGGCAGGCGCTGCCCGACGCCCACCGGTTGGGCTCCGGGCCCGCGCCGAGCTCGTACCGTCAGGCGGAGATCACAGCCGACACGCCGCCCACCGGCCACCCCGCACGGCGTGTCGCCCACCGACTCCGCACGACGGCACACCACCCACCCGCCGAACGGCCGCGAGTCGTCCCCCAACTCCGCACGACGGCACACCCACGGCACCACTGAGCCCTCACCGGCACGGACAACGGATGCCGCGGATCAGCGGTGCAGCACGCGCTTGCGCAGGAGGGCGTCGAGGTGGGCGACGTGGAGCAGCAGGGCGGGGAACGACGCCGACAGCCCCTTCCGCGGCAGACGATCGAGCGCGGGCTCGTCGGCGGGCAGCCGATCCTGCTGGCCCCGGACCAACCGCCGCACCGCGTTCAGCAGCGCCATGGGGTGGGTGTCGAGGGCGCTGTGCCCGTTGTGGATGCGCACGAGGGTGGCATCCGGAGCCGCCGCGACCACGCGCTCGGCGATCGCTGACGGGGTGCGCAGATCGCGGTCGCCCGAGAGCACGACGAGCGGCCAGTCGAAGGAACGCACCGCCTCGATGAGGTCGTACGGCTCCCCGACGAACGCCGGATACCGCGACGCCAGCGGGAGATAGGTGCGGGCCGGGTCGAGCGGGTGCCCGTCGGGGGTGCCGCCGTATCCCAGCTCGCGGAAGGCGATCGTGCCGACGAGGTCGAACTCGTAGATGCCCGGGAAGCGCGCGATCTCGGCGCCGCGCGTGGCGTAGGCGCCCAGCGCCCGCCACGCGAAGCCGGGCTCGTGCCGCACGAGCGGATGCACGAGGTCGGGACCACCCAGCTCGTACGCGGCACGCACGATGTCGAGCACGACTCGTTCCGAGACGCCGGCGGACACGAGACGCCTGACCCCGCGCGCCATGTCGTCGTCGGCATCCCAGAACAGCCCCCGCAGGCACGCGCGCTCGATGTCGATGTCGTGCGCCGACTGCAGGGCGGAGTCGAGCAGCATCGCCGAGACGCGTTCCGGATGCCGTGCCCCGAACGCCATGGCCAGGTAGCTGCCGTACGACGAGCCGACGATCACCGCGCGGTCGATGCCCTCGGCGTCGAGGACGGCCGCGAGATCATCGAGCACAGCGGTGATGCGCATCGCCGGGGGCGGCAGCGCACGCCCCTCGAGGTCGTGGCGCGAGCGGCCGACGCCCCGATGCTCGACCATGATCAGGTCGAGGCCGCCGCGGGCCGCCCAGCGACGCAGACCCCGATAGGGCAGGACCGATGCGAGCCCGGGGCCGCCCGGGATCACGAGAACGGGGGTCGCGCCGCGCGGTCCCGAGCGCACGTAGGCGAGGTCGAACGCCGGGGCCCCGTCGGCGGCGGGGCGCCGAACCCGGCGGACGTTCTCGCGCATGCTCAGCACGCTACCCGTCCGCGCGGCGCCCGCGGGCGCGGGCGTCGACCTCACGCGGGGACGGTGGGTCCGACCACGGCCAGCAGGCGCAGTTTCTCCGCGCTCTCGCTGCCGGGTGCCGCGGTGTAGACGAGCAGCGAGTGGCTCGTTCCCGGATCGATCAACGTCTGGCAGTGCACCTCGATCTCCCCCACCGTCGGATGAAGGAAGTGCTTGGTGTCGGCTGGTCTGAGGCCCACCTCGTGGCGCGCCCACAGCTCGCGGAACTCCTCGCTGCGTCGCAGCAGGTCCTCGGCGAGGCCGGCGGCGCGGGAGCCGGGTCCGCGCCGACCGACGATCTCGCGGAGCCCTGAGGCGAAGAGACGGCTGAGGAACGCGTGATCGTCGGGGAGGTAGAGCGAGCGCGACGCGGGGTCGACGAACCAGCGGTAGCCGAGGCTCCGCATCGGGCCGCGGCGGAGGGCCGCGTCTCCCATCAACGCCAGGCCGAGGCGGGACTGGCGCAATGTCTCGCCGAGCTCGGTGACGACCTCTGCCGGGGTGTCGTCCAGGCGGTCGAGGACGCGCAGCAGACCCGGGCTGATGTGCTCCCCGCCCAGCCCGTGCTCGGAGGGCACGTGACCCGCCAGGTGGAACAGGTGATCGCGTTCGGCGCGCGACAGGTGCAGTCCCTGAGCGATGGATGCCAACATCTGCTCGGACGGCTGGGGTCCGCGCTCCCGCTCCAGCCGCGCGTAGTAGTCGGTCGACATGTGGCTCAAGGCGGCCGCTTCTTCGCGCCGCAGCCCTCGGGTGCGCCGCCGCGCGCCGCGCGGGAGTCCCACATCCTCGGGCTGCAGCGCCTCGCGGCGGGTGCGCAGGAAGTCCGCCAGCGCGGCTCGATCGATCACGTCGTCCTGTCTACCGTCCCGGATCGCCGCGAACCAGGGCGCGCCGATCCCCCTCTGCCGTGCCGTGTCCTCGCGAGCCGGGGATCGACAGGCCCTGCCTCCGCCCGGTCGACCGCGTGAGGCTGAGACGACGAACCTCGAAGGAGACCTCATGACCCGCGACATCCCCCTCCCGTCCCTCACCGGCAAGCGCGCCGTCCTGACCGGCGGCAGCGACGGCATGGGACTCGTCATCGCCGAGCGACTCGCGGCCGCCGGGGCCGACCTCGTGCTTCCCGTCCGCAACCGGGAGAAGGGCGAGCGGGCGGCGCGTGGCATCCGGAACCGTCACCCGGAAGCCCGGATCGCGGTGCACGACCTCGACCTCGCATCGCTCGGGTCGGTCGCGACGTTCGCTGCCGTCATGGAGGACGAGGGGATGCCGGTGCACCTGCTCGTCAACAACGCCGGGGTCATGACCCCACCGTCCCGGCAGACGACCGTCGACGGGCACGAGCTGCAGTTCGGGACGAATCACCTCGGCCACGTCGCCCTGGTGGGGCACCTGATGCCGCTGCTGAAGGCCGGAGGAGCGCGCGTCGTCAGCCAGGTGAGCATCGCCGCCGCTCGCGGGCGCATCGCGTGGGACGACCTCGAAAGCGAGAGGAACTACGACGGGCAGCGCGCGTACGCGGCGTCGAAGATCGCGCTCGGCCTGTTCGCGCGCGAGCTCGACGAGAGGTCACGGCGCGAGGGGTGGGGCGTGCGCAGCGTCGTCTCGCATCCCGGCGTCGCGCCGACGAGCCTGCTCGCCGCCCGCCCCGAGATCGGCCGCGCCACTGACACCATGGGCGTGCGGGTGATCCGCTGGATGTCGGCGCGCGGGCTGCTCGTGGGCACCGCGGCCACGGCCGCTCTGCCGGCGCTGCTCGCGGCCACCACCGACGACCCGCGCAGCGATCTGCTCTACGGCCCGAGCGGCGTCGGCCACCTCGGTGGGGCGCCGGGGACGCATCCGCTGTACCGTCCGCTGCGCGACCTCGACGAGGCGGCGCGCGTCTGGGACACGTCGCTCGAGCTCGCGGGGGTACGTGCCGGTTCGCTATGAATCACGAGCTCTCGGCGCCGTGACCCCCGGGGGTCCGTAGGCTCCCCTCGTGGCCCCCGCATCCTCCCGACCGCGCGACCTCCCGGCGATCATCCCGGCGATCGTCGCGTCGATCGCGGCGACCGTCCTCGGGGCAGGTCTCGGCGAGCTGGTCGCGGCGCTCATCTCGCCCTCGGCGAGCCCCTTCGCGGTGATCGGCGGGGGCATGATCGACATCGCCCCGGCGTGGGCGAAAGACCTGGCGATCAGCCTGTTCGGGACGGCGGACAAGACCGCCCTGCTCGTCGGCATCGCGGTGCTGCTGCTCGCCGTGGCGGGGGCCGCGGGCGTCGTCGAACGGCGTCGACCCCCGTGGGGGCGAGTGATCCTGGCGGCGATCGGTGTCATCGGCGCTCTCGTGTCGCTGGCGCGCCCCGACGCGGCGCTGCTGTCACCCGTGCCGTCGCTGGTCGCGGGCGTCGCCGCCGCCGTCGTGGCGGGACTGCTCATCGGCCGTCTTCGACCCGCGGCGGTCGCTCCCGAGGCCTCGACCGGTCCCACCCGTCGCGGGGTGCTCGCGCTCTCGGGCGTGGCGGTCCTTGCCGGTGCTCTGGCCGCGGCCGGATCCGTCGCGCTGAGCAGCGGGGCCCGAGCGGTCAGCGCGGTGCGTGCCGCCCTCCGCCTTCCGACCCCGACGACCACGACCGCGGTCCCCGCGACCGCCGACCTGGGAATCGACGGCCTCTCCCCTGTGATCACGCCGTCGTCCGACTTCTACCGCATCGACACCGCTCTCGTGGTGCCGCAGATCGACCCGGCCACCTGGAGCCTGCGCGTCCACGGCCTCGTGGAGCAGGAGATCGTGCTGCGCTGGGACGACCTCGTCGCCCTCCCCCAGAAGGAGACGGTCGCGACCCTCGTGTGCGTGTCGAACGAGGTCGGCGGCGACCTGATCGGAAACGCGCGGTGGCTCGGCGTACCGATCCGCGACGTCCTCGCGCGCGCGAAGCCGACGGCGGAGGCCGACATGGTGCTCTCTCACTCCGTCGACGGGTTCACGGCATCCAGTCCCCTCGAAGCGCTGACCGACGACCGCGACGCCCTGCTCGCGATCGGGATGAACGGCGAACCGCTGCCCCTCGCGCACGGGTTCCCGGTGCGCATGGTGGTGCCCGGTCTCTACGGGTACGTCTCCGCGACGAAATGGGTGAGCGAGCTCGAGGTCACCCGCTACGACCGGGCCGAGGGGTACTGGACCTCGCGCGGATGGTCGGAGCGCGGACCGGTGAAACTGCAGTCGCGCATCGACGTTCCCCGCGCGGGGGCCCGTGTCGCCGCGGGTGACGCGGTCATCGCCGGTGTGGCCTGGCAGACGCACGTCGGCGTGGCGGGCGTCGAGGTGCAGATCGACGACGGTGCCTGGCAGCCCGCCAGGCTCGCGAGCGCGATCTCGACCGACACCTGGGTGCAGTGGAGCCTGCCCTGGACCGCGACGAGCGGATCCCACACCGTGCGCTGTCGCGCGATCTCGACCACCGGCGAGACCCAGACGCCGAATCGCGCGCTGCCCGCTCCCGACGGCGCGACCGGCTGGGACGAGATCACGATCTCGGTCGCCTGACCTCCGCCCCGCGCCGGGCGCGCGCGGTTCGCGGCGTCGGCCCGTGGCATCCTGTGTCCCACTTTGTGCAGGAATCACACCTGAGAACCGCACAACGTGGGACACGCCGTCGCGCGGATGCCGCGCACCCGATCCCGGAGCCTCGCACATGTCCCACTTTGCGCAGGAATCACACCTGAGAACCGCACAAAGTGGGACACGGCCGACCGGAGGACCGGAAAGGCGCCTCAGCGAGTCAGGCCGACAGCACGTGCCGCAGCTGCTCGACGGCCCAGTCCAGCTCGGTCGCGCGGATCGTCAGCGGCGGGGCGATGCGGATCGTCTGGCCGTGCGTGTCCTTCACGAGCACGCCACGGGCGAGCAGCTTCTCGGCGATCTCGCGACCCGTTCCGTACGCCGGGTCGATGTCGACGCCGGCCCACAACCCCGCGATGCGCACCTCGGTGACGCCGTGGCCGACGAGCGCCTGCAGCGCCGCCTCGAGGTGCTCGCCGAGGGCCTTCGCGCGAGTCTGGAATTCTCCGGATGCCAACATCTCGACGACCCGCAGACCCACCGCGGCGGCGAGCGGGTTGCCGCCGAACGTCGAGCCGTGCTCGCCGGGGCGGATGACGCCGAGCACGTCCTCGTTCGCCACGACCGCCGACAGCGGGACGATGCCGCCGCCGAGGGCCTTGCCGAGGAGGTACATGTCGGGGACGACGCCCTCGCGGTCGCACGCGAACGTCTCGCCCACGCGGCCGAGACCCGACTGGATCTCGTCGGCGATGAAGAGCACGTTGTTCTCGGTGCAGATCTCGCGGACCCGGCGGAGGAACCCCTCCGGCGGCACGACGACGCCCGCCTCGCCCTGGATCGGCTCGAGGAGCACCGCGGCGGTGTTCTCGTCGATCGCCGCGGCGATGGCATCCGCGTCGCCGTACGGCACGTGCACGAAACCGGGCGCGTAGGGACCGAAGTCGTCGTGGGCGACCGGGTCGTCGCTGAAGCCGACGATCGTGGTCGTGCGCCCGTGGAAGTTGCCGTTCGCGACGATGATCGTCGCGGCATCCGGGGCGATGCCCTTGGACCGGTAGCCCCACGCGCGGGCGACCTTGATGCCGGTCTCGACGGCCTCGGCCCCGGTGTTCATCGGCAGCACGAGGTCTTTGCCGCAGAGCTGCGACAGGGCCGTGGCGAAGGGCCCCAGCCGGTCGTTGTGGAACGCGCGGCTCGTGAGCGTGAGCTTCCCGAGCTGCTCGCGAGCCGCGGCGAGGATCGCGGGGTGACCGTGCCCGAAGTTGAGGGCCGAGTATGCCGACAGCAGGTCGAGGTACCGCTTGCCCTCGATGTCAGTGACCCAGACGCCCTCGGCACTGTGCGCGAGGACGGGCAGCGGGTGGTAGTTGTGCGCGACGTGCGCGCTCTCGGCCTGGATGAGGGCGAGACCGAGGTTCTCGAGGGTGGCGCCCATCACGCACCCCGCAGTTCGAGCGTGCAGCACTTGATCCCGCCGCCGCCGAGCAGCAGCTCCGACAGGTCGACCTTCACGGGGGTGTAGCCGCGCTCGCGCAGCTGCGCCTCGAAGCCCACGGCGCGCGGCGAGATGATGACGTTCTTGCCGTCGCTGGCGGAGTTGAGGCCGAACACTGCGCCATCGGCATCCGAGACCCGGATCGCGTCGGGGTAGCGCTCGCGGAGGATCGCCTGGCTGCGCTCGTCGAAGGCGTTCGGGAGGTACGCGATATTCGCTTTCTCGACGCCGCCGGGGCCCTCGACCGGGTCGAGCACGGCGATCGCGGTGTCGAGGTGGTAGAAACGCGGGTCGGTGAGCGTCAGCGAGACGACCTCGCGCGAGAAGACCTCGCCGACCTCGCGGTGGCTGTCGCCGGTGGAGCGGAATCCGGTGCCGGCGAGGATCGTGTTCCCGACGAGCAGGAAGTCCCCCTCGCCCTCGTTCACCTCGACGGGCTCGGCGACCTCGAAGCCGTTCGCGGCGAACCAATCGATGAACGCGGGAGCCTCGGCGGCGCGCTCGCGGAAACGGAACTTCGGGCCGTACGCGACGCCGTCGATCACGAAGCCGCCGTTGGCCGTGTAGACCATGTCGGGCAGGCCCTCGACGGGGTCGATGAGCTCGATCTCGTGGCCGAGCTGCGTGTAGGTGTCGTACAGCGACTGCCACTGGCGCAGCGCTAGCGCGGTGTCGGTGGGGCGGGACGGCTCCATCCACGGGTTGATGCTGTAGCTCACCGTGAAGTGCTCGGGCCGGCACATGAGGTACCGGCGGTGCTGCTGGACGCGATCGACCGATGAGGTCTCGACAGCGGCGGCGGAGGGGGTAGCGGACATCTCTGCTCCTCGGAGAAAAGGTGCGGCGGACGCTGTCCTGGGGCTCGGTGGCCCTTCGAACCCGTAAGTGCCGGAGCACCGCGCGGGGAAAGGTCGGTCCGAGCACGCCGCGCTCATTCTCGCACGGGCGCGCGGGGAGGCGCGAGCGGCGCGCGTGCGGGGAGTCGCGAGCGGCGCGCGAGCGGGGAGGCGCGAGCGAGCGCGGCGTTCCGGCGGAGAGCCGCCGCGGCACACCCTCAGCGATGTGCGCCGGGACATCGGCATCCGGCCGGATCCGACCGATAGTGCGCCGCAAGCCGACGGCGGGATGCCGACTCTGTGCCGCCGCGATCGCCATTGGTACGCTCCAAACATGGGCAGACGAGCGGGCGAGGACGGTGGTCGAACGTGCGACGCCGAGTGACTCTGGAGCACGTCGCCGCCGAGGCCGGGGTGTCGAAGAGCAGCGTCTCGAACGTCATCCGCAACCACCCGCACGTGCGCGAGGAGGTGCGGCAGAAGGTCAACGCCGCGATCGAGAAGCTCGGGTACCGCCCGCAGGCGATCGGCCAGAATCTCGTGTCCGGACGCACCGGGCTGGTGGCACTGGCCATCCCCAACTTCGCCCAGCCGTACTTCGCGGAGATCGCCCGCTCCGCGGTGGCCGCGGCGGACGAACTCAGCATGCGACTCCTGGTGCAGCAGACCGACAACCTCCTCGACAAGGAGCGGGAGGCGGCCGACGCGTGGAATCTGGGCGCCGCCGACGGCTTGATCTTCAGCCCGTCGGTCATCGGCGACGACGAGATCGAGAGTCGGCGCGCGGGGATGCCCCTCGTACTCCTCGGCGAGCGTTCCCACCTCACGACGGTGGACCGCGTCGGGATCGACTCCATCGCGATCGCCGAGATCGCCACGCGCCATCTGATCGACCAGGGTCGCACGCGGATCGCGATGATCGGCGAGAAGACCTCCGGCGACCAGTTCGTCGTCTCGGAGCGCGAGGAGGGCTTCCATCGAGCACTCGCCGCAGCAGGGCTCACGGAGGCGAGTCCGGTGGGGGCCGTGGACGATTGGACACGGGAGGACGGATCGGCCGCCGTCGATGCCCTCGTCGCCTCCGGGGACACGTTCGACGCGCTCTTCTGCGCGAACGATCTCCTCGCGCTCGGTGCGATGTCCGCCCTGCGCCGGCACGGGTTGCGCGTCCCGGAGGACGTGGCCGTGATCGGCGTCGACGACATCGAGGATTCGCGCTTCTCGACTCCCGCCCTCTCCACCGTCTTCATCGATAAGGACTGGATGGCCCGACAGGCAATTCGCCTGATCGCGAAGCAGATCCAGAACGCGGACGCACCACCTGAACAGCTGAGCGTCCCCTACCGCCTGATCCCGCGCGCGTCGACGTCGCTCTGACCGCGCTTGACACGCGGTCACGGAGGCATGACAATCGTCATCGTTCCAGTTTGGAGCGCTCCAAACCACACGTTTCAGATCTCAATGGAGAGCACGCGATGCACCAGCACACCCGAGCCGTTCGCACCGGCACCCGCCCCTCCTCGACCTCGCGCGCGGCGTTCCGACACGGCAAGACCGTGGTCGCAGCCGTCCTGGGCGCCACGCTCCTTCTCGCCACCGCGGGGTGCAGCACGGCAGCCGGCGCCGGTGACGGCGGCAAGACCGTCCTGAAGGTCTACGGATGGAAGGGCGGCGACGCCGAGCCGGCGAACATCAGCGAGATCAACGACGCCTTCGAGAAGGCCAACCCCGACATCGACCTGCAGTTCGAGTTCGTCCCCGCCAACGACAAGTACACGCAGCGCGTGCAGCCCGAACTCCTGGCCGGCAACGCCGCGGACGTCATCATGACCGACTCCGCGAAGGTTCAGGACTGGGGCTCCTCCGGATACCTCGAAGATCTGTCGTCGAGCGACTGGACGTCGAACGTCCGCTCCGAGGTGACACCCTTCATCCAGAACGCCGGCACCACCTACGCCCTCCCGATGGAGGTCATCGGCATCTCGCTGTACGCCAACAACGATCTGCTGAAGAAGGCCGGCGTCGACAGCGTCCCCACCACGTGGCCCGAGTTCGAGGCGGCCCTGCAGAAGGCGAAGGATGCCGGCATCACTCCGTTGTCCCTCCCGAACAAGGGCGGCTGGACGGGGTCCTCGGCGCTGAACGCGATCGCCGCCTCGCTGGTCTACAAGCAGAACCCCGACTTCGACCAGCAGTTCCTCGACGGCAAGGCATCCTTCAGCTCGTGGAAGACCTCCGCGCAGCAGCTGATGGATCTCCAGTCCAAGGGCTTCGTCAACTTCGCCGATGAGCTCGGTGTGGACGAATGGACGACCGGCATCTCCGACTTCGAGGCGGGAAAGAGCGCGTTCTACGTCCAGGGCGCCTGGAACCAGTCCGCGTTCGAGAAGGCCGGCCTGAACGACTCATTCATCCCGTGGCCCGCGGAAACGTCGGGCGCCTCCAACGCGAACCTCTTCGTGGGCACGATGTGGAGCGTCAACGCCGCTTCCAAGGTCAAGGATGCCGCGGAGAAGTACGTCGACTTCTGGGCCGACAGCGCGAACGCCTCCCCGTTCCTCGAGGCGGAGAACGCCGTGTCGCCCTTCTCCAACGGCACCAGCCCGTCCACCCCGGTGACCAAGGCCTTCGTGGATGCCGTCGACGCGGGCGACTACCGCATCCTGCCGTCCAACACCTGGTTCAGCGCCGCCGGCGAAAAGGTGATGCAGCAGGAGGTCCAGGCCCTGTGGCTCGGTCAGCAAGACATCGACCAGACGCTGCAGAACCTCGACAAGAAGCTCGCGCCCACCGGCTGACGAACCTCGATGGGACCGGGCGGCACCGCTCGCCCGGTCCCATCGATCCCCACGGAGACGACGATGATCCACCGCAAACCCCTGACCGCTGCCCTCTTCCTGGCCCCCGCCCTCGCGATCTACCTGCTGATCGTCGCGTACCCGCTCTTCCAGGGGATCTCCCTGAGCCTCACCGACAGCAAGGTCGGCAACGCGGGTCACTTCGTCGGTGCCGCCAACTACGCCAAACTCGCCACCGACGGCGACGTCGTCCGGGCGCTGGGAATCACCGTCGTCTACGCCGCGGTCGTCGTGGTGGTCCAGAACGGCATCGGACTCCTGCTCGCACGCGCCCTGTACAACCGGCCGCGCGTGCGCCGGTTGGGCAATGCCCTCGTCCTCGTCCCGACGCTCATGTCGGCGGTCATGGCGGCCTTCATCTGGAACTCGCTGCTGTCGCCCGACGGGTCGATCAACAGCCTCCTTCGCGCCGCCGGCCTGGACGCGCTGACCCGTGTGTGGCTAGGGGACCCGGCCACCGCTCTCTGGGCGATCGCGCTGGTGAACATCTGGATGTTCGCCGGGTACTCGGCATCCATCTTCCTCGCCGGGTACATGAATCTGCCCTCCGATCTGCTCGACGCGGCGCGGGTGGACGGAGCTTCCGGATGGCAGCGCTTCACAGCCGTCGAATGGCCGCTGCTGGCACCGGCGTTGACCGTGAACATCACGCTCTCGCTCATCGGCTCGCTCAAGGTCTTCGAACTGCCCCTCGTGATGACCAACGGCGGGCCCGCGGGCTCGACCACCACCCTGACGATGCTCATCTTCTTCAAGATCTTCGGCGGACAGGGCAGCTTCGCCTACGGCGCGACCATCGCCACCCTCCTCCTCGTCGTGGTCGTCGTCCTGGCGAGCACCACCCAGGCCCTTCTTCGCCGTCGCGAAGACCGCATCTGACCCGGATCGGTACGAGAACATGACTGTTTCCCCCACCCCCCGCGGTGTCGCTTCAACTCCCCGTCGCGGAGTTCGACGCCCCGTGTCCGCCCTCATCGGCGACGTGCTCCTCACAATCACGGTCCTGCTGATCGTCGCCCCGTTCGTCTACACCGTGATCGCCTCTCTCCGACCGGCCGCGGACATCACGGCGGATCCGCTGGGGCTTCCCACCCGGATCACGTTCGACAACTTCGCCAACGCGTTCGCGAAGATGAACTACGCCCAGGGCGTCCTGAGCTCGACCGTGGTGCTGCTCGGCTCGCTCCTGCTCACGATCCTGCTCGGGGCTCTCGCCGCCTATCCCCTCGCGCGCATCACCCGTCGGTGGACGACGTGGACCTACCGCCTCTTCATCGCCGGATCCACGGTGCCGATCTTCGTCCTGATCGCCCCGCTCTATCTGCTCCTGCGCGACCTCGGTCTGCTCAACAGCTACCAGGGGCTGATCTTGACCTACGCGGCGATCAACCTGCCGGTGGCGATCTTCTTCTACACCTCGTTCTTCCGGCAGATCCCCCTGGAGCTCGAGGAGGCCGCCGCACTCGACGGCGCGGGCTCGGTCCGGACGTTCTTCGTCGTCCTCTTCCCGCTCCTGCGGCCTATCACCGCCACCCTCGCGACCTTCCTCACCATCACCGTCTGGAACGACCTCGTCGTCCCGCTCGTGTTCGTCCAGAACCCCGCACTGAAGACCGTGATGGTGAACGCCTACTCGCTGGTCGGCAGCTACTCGCTCGACCCCTCGCTGCTGTTCCCGGCCGCACTGCTGGGCGTCGCGCCCCTGCTCGTCGTCTTCGTGATCCTGCAGCGCCAGGTCGTCGCGGGTCTGACCATGGGCGCCGTGAAGTCCTGACCCCCTCCGAAACGAAAGGCAAGAAGACAATGACGTCATCCATTCCACTCCGGCCTCGAACAGTCGCTCTGGCGATACTCGGTGCCCTGACCCTCGCGGTCGCTCCCGTGATCGCCGCACCGGCCTCGGCCGCTTCCACGGCGTACTACGTCGACTGCTCGACATCGACCAACGGGACGGGCACCTCGGCCTCCCCGTTCAACGCCCTCTCCGCCGTCAACGCCCTCGCCCTCGGGCCCGGCGACAGCGTGCTGTTCAAGTCGGGAACGACGTGCACGGGCCAGCTCTCCCCCGCCGGCTCGGGCAGTTCGGCATCCCCGATCCAGATGAGCGCGTACGGCACCGGCGCGAAGCCGATCATCGATGCCGCCGGTGCGGTGGGTCCCGTCATCCACCTCGTGAATCAGCAGCAGTGGGAGATCTCGAATCTCGAGTTGCGCAACGCGGCGACGACTCCCGCGTACCGCTCCGGCATCCTCGCCGAGAACTCCTCCGGGGGCGTGCTCACCCACCTCAAGGTCACCGGGATGACGATCCGGAACATCAGCGGGTACTCCGGCGGCTGGTACGCGACCAACGCCGGCGTCGGCGTGCAGACGAACCACACCACCACCGTCTCGACCTGGGACGACATCACCATCTCGAACAACACGTTCGATCACGTCGACCGCATCCCCGTGGCGGTGACTCCCGACCGCGATGGTCAGGGCACCGGTCTCAGCACGAACGTCCGCATCCAGTCGAACACGATGCGCTACTCCGGCGGCGACGACATCCTCGTCGTGAAGGGCCAGGGCGCCCTCATCGACGGCAACGACACCGCGTACGGCGGGTCCAAGTCGCTGAACGCATGCCCGCCGAGCGGTCAGTACTGCAACGGGGCCTCCGCCTCCATCTGGATGTCCGGCAGCAACGACACCGTCGTGCAGAATAACTCCGCGGTCTGCTTCGTCAACGAGGCGGACGGTCAGGGCTACGACGTGGACTGGGGCAACCACAACACGACGTTCCAGTACAACTACTCGCGCAACAACCGCGGCGGGTTCATCCTCGTCATGCCGCCGATCAACGTTCCCGACGAGCCGACGTCCAGCACCCCGAGCGACGGCACGATCATCCGGTACAACGTCAGCGAGGACGACACCAACACCGGGCCCTGCCCGCTGCAGCCTGCGTCGCAGGGACCGAAGGACGTCATCCACTTCGCCGGTGGCATCCCGAACCGTACGAACTCCGCCACCGCGCAGCCGGACATCTACAACAACACGATCTTCATCCCGTCCGGACGCTCGACCTACGTCACCGGGAGCCGCAGCGGCGTGAGCGCCAGCGGCTCATACAAGTTCCGCAACAACCTCGTCGTCAACTTCGGCACCGGCGGGTACGTGCAGACCACGGGTTCGGTGTACGCCAACAACCTCCTGTACGGCAACCCGCACTCCACCGCTCCGACGACCGGGACGATCACGCTCGATCCGCAGCTCGTGGGGCCGCTCCCCACGGCGTCGCAGACGTCCACGGGCGCCTCGTCGTTCCGCATCCGTCCGTCGTCTCCGGCACTGGCTCGCGGAGTGGCGATCGCGAACAACGGCGGCCGTGACTTCGCCGGCGCGACGATCGGAACCGTGCCCTCCATCGGCGCCTACGAGCAGCCCGTCGACAACCTCGTCACCAACCCCGGCTTCGACACCGGCAGCCTCACCGGGTGGACGACCAGCGGGAGCGGCACCGCCGCGACGGCGAACACGTCGGACTTCGCCAACGGAACCGCGTCGGTGAAGACCGGCACCGCCAACAGCGGCGTCCAGCAGACGATCTCGGGGCTCGCGTCGTCGACGACCTACCTGCTGACCGCGTCGACGAAGGTCGCCACGGCGGGAGAGCAGGTCGCCCTGGGGGCGAAGGACTTCGGCGGGACCGAGACCTTCGCCCGTTCCACCGCGACGGCGTGGGCCCCCACCACGGTCGTCTTCACGACGGGAGCATCCTCCACGTCCGCGACGATCTACTGCTACAAGAACAGCGGATCCGGCACCGGGTCGTGCGATGCGTTCAGCCTGCAGCCGCTGACCTCGCCCGCGAACCCGATCGCCAACCCGGGCTTCGAACAAGGGTCCCTGGGCTCGTGGTCGACGTCGGGATCGGGCACCGCCGCGACCGTCACGACGTCGGCCGCCGCGACCGGCTCGTACGGGCTGCAGACGGGTGCGGCGAACTCGGGTGCACAGCAGACCATCACGGGCCTTGCGCCCGGGACGTCGTACGTCCTCACCGGGTCGCTCCGCGCGGCTGCGGGTGAAGAGATCGCGCTGGGTGTGAAGGGGTCGGGAGCGGCCGAGACGTTCCAGCGCGTCGGCGGCGCCCTCTACGGGCCGGCGACCGTGACGTTCACGACCGGCACCAACGTCACCAGCGCGACCGTCTACTGCTACAAGAACAGCGGCTCCTCCGCGGGTGCGTGCGACGACATCCGCCTGACCCGCCTGGGTTGACCCTCGGGAGGGGGCCGACGGCCCCCTCCCCCTCACGAAAGCACGACACTCATGCCGCACCTCTCCGAGCTCCGCATCCGGGATCCGTTCATCCTCCGATTCGAGGGGAAGCTCCTCCTGTTCGGCACCACGGACGACGACCCATGGGGCGGACGCGGCCTCGGATTCGACCGGTACGAGAGCATCGACGGTGAGGACTGGGCCGGTCCCTTCCCCGCCTTCCGGCCGCCGGCGGACTTCTGGGGGCGGACGCAGTTCTGGGCGCCGGAGGTCCATCTCTATCGCGACCGCTGGTGGATGTTCGCCACCTTCGCCGACGGCTCCGGCGGGCGTGGCACCCAGGTGCTCGCCGCAGAAAGCCCGGACGGCGCGTTCCAGCCGTGGTCCATCGGCCCGGTCACCCCGGACGGGTGGATGTGCTTGGACGGCACCCTCCACGTCGACGAAGCCGGCGAACCCTGGCTCGTTTTCTGCCACGAGTGGCTGCAGGCGGGCGACGGCCGGATCTACGCGCAGCGCCTCTCGGCGGATCTCACTCGGAGCGAAGGAGATCCGCACCTCCTGTTCGCCGCGTCGGACGCGCCGTGGGCGCGCCCCTTCCGCAACACCGACACGGGGTACGAGACGAGCGCCTACATCACCGACGGCCCCTACCTGTTCCGGGACGCGGACGGGCTCGCCATGGTGTGGTCCAGCGGCGGCGACGGCGGCTACTCGGTGGGCCTGGCCCGCAGCGCCTCCGGCCACGTGCTCGGCCCGTGGCGTCATCAAGACCGTCCGATCGTCGACTCGGACGGAGGCCACGCCATGGTCTTCGAGGCGGACGGCGGACTCGCGCTCGCCTTCCACCAGCCCAACGACGTCCCGCGCGAACGGCTGCGCGTGACCGCCCTTCTCGCAGACCACGACGGCTATCGACTCGGCGACGCGGCACGAGTCGCGGCCGCCGGCCCGTCCGCCGACGCGCGCGTTCTGCCCTGATCGGCGGGCGAGGGTCACGGCCCGCCCTCGGCGATCCGCGTCCAGTCAGCGGCATCCGGCCCCAACGAATTGAGGGTGCGCAGATCGCCCGCACCGCCGGCATCCCTTCGGCACCGCGCCGACCACCGTCGCGCGGCGTCATCCGCACGGCGCGTGTCGGCGGGCCGTGGGAGGATTACGGCGATGTCTGCCACCCTCGAAAACTCCGTCGTCCTCGACGAAGCCGCCGGCGTCGTTCGCATCCTCGATCGCCGCGTCTTCCCCTCTCGCGTGGAATGGGTGGATGCCACCACCCCCGACGAGGTCGCTTCGGCGATCCGCGACATGGTGACGCAGAGCTCGGGGCCGCTGTACGCCGCGACCGCCGGCATGGGACTCGCCGCGCTGCAGGCGCGGAGGCTCCCCCTCGGCGAGGCGCGCACGGCGCTCGGCCGCGCGGGCCGTGCCCTGGCCACCGCGCGACCGACGAACGCCCACCCGCGTGACGCGGTCGCCCGGATCCTCGAGGCGGGGAGGGATGCCGACGACACCGACGCCCTCGTATCCGCCACCCTCGACACGGCCCGGGCCGTCGACCGCGACTACCGCGAGGGGAGCCTGCGCCTGGGCCGTGCGACCCTCTCCCTGCTGCCGGAGTCGCCGCGCGTCCTCACGCACTGCTGGGCCGACGCCTACCTGTTCGGGCTCGTCGCCGCCGCGCGCGAAGCCGGCCGCGAGATCGAGTGGATCGCGACCGAGACCCGGCCCTACCTGCAGGGCGCGCGGTTGACCGCGCATTCGCTCCGCGAGCTCGGCCAGAGGGTCACGCTCATCACCGACGGGATGGCCGCCGCTGCCCTCGCGTCGCCCCGGGGCGTCGGCTCCGGACCGATCGACGCGGTCGTGACGGCCGCCGACCGTGTCGCGCTCGACGGTTCCGTCGTCAACAAGGTGGGGACGCTCGCGCACGCGGCCGCGGCGGCGGCGTTCGGCATCCCGTACTACGCCATGATCGAGGCACCTGACCCGGGCGCGCCCACCGGCGACGATGTCGTCATCGAAGACCGCGACCCGACCGAGGTTCTCGAGGTGCTGGGCCGCCGCACCGCGAGCCCCCTGGTCACCGAGGCCTGGTACCCGGCGTTCGACGTGACCCCTCCGCGACTGGTCACCCGCATCGCGACCAGTCGCGGCACATTCGAGCCCTCCCGCGTCGGCGAGCACTTCTCGACCGATCCGGAAGCGAGCGCCACCGAGCCGCCCACACCGGCGCTGCGTCGGCGTCGCTCGCGTGAGAACCCCGCCCCCGTGGCATCCACCGCTCAACCCGAGACCATCGCGTTCCGTCCCGTGAACGCCCGATCCGACGAGGATTCCGAATGACCTCCCTCTCCGCCGACGTGGTCGTGCTCGACATCGAGGGCACCACGAGCGCCGCCGGATTCATCCTGGGCGACCTGTACGACTACGCCCGCCCGCGCCTCGACGAGGTGCTCGGCCGCGATGACGAGACGGTCCGCGCCGCCCGCGCCGCCGCGATCGCCGAGACGGGTCTGGATGCCGACGCCACCGACGCCGAGGTCGCCGAGGCGCTCCGCGGGCTCATGGCATCCGATGTGAAGTCGACGCCGCTGAAGACCCTCCAAGGCATCATCTGGGCCGAGGGCTTCGCCGCGGGCGAGATCCACTCGCAGTTCTTCGAGGACGTGCCGCCACGCCTGCGGGAGTGGAGCGAGGCCGGCATCCGGCTCGCCGTGTACTCGTCCGGCTCGGTCGCGTCGCAGGTGCCGTGGTTCCGGCACGCGCCGCAGGGCGACCTCACTCCGCTCGTCGAGGACTTCTTCGACACGGTCAGCGCGGGGCCGAAGAAGGAGGCCGCGTCGTACGAGCGCATCGCCGCCGCCCTCGGCGTCGCCCCCGAGCGCGCGCTCTTTCTCACCGACCACCCCGACGAGGTCACCGCGGCGCGTGCCGCCGGCTGGCAGGTCGTCGCGCTGGACCGCGCCGGCGAACCGTGGCACGGGACGTCGTTCGCGGCGCCGTCGGTGGCATCCTTCGACGAGATCGAGCTGACGCGATGACGCTGCCCGCGCCCGAGCGGGTGCGCGCGGCCGGGGCCGCCCTCGCCGCCGAGGCCTCGCGCTTCTCGGGCTACGGCTGGATGCGCGGCACGTCGGGAAACCTCTCGGTCGTCGTCGACCGCGACCCGCTCGTGCTGGCCGTGACGGCGTCGGGGCTCGACAAGTCCGAGCTCACCGATCGCGATGTCGTGCTGATCGACGCGGCGGGCGAGTCCCTCGACCCCGGCGACCCACGACCTCCGTCCGCCGAGGCGGGACTGCATGCCCACATCGCCGCGCGGACCGGGGCGAACGCCGTGTTCCACGTGCACGCGTTCAACGCGGTCGTCGCCGGGCACCGGTGGCCGGAGGGCGTCGAGATCCGCGACATGGAGATGCTCAAGGGCATCGGCCATCGCGCGCACGACGAGACCGTGACGATTCCCGTCATCCGCAACCACCAGGACATGACCGTCGAAGCGGCCTGGTTCGACGAGGTCTACCGCCCGGGCACGGCCGAGGTGCCCGAGGTCCCCGCGCTCATCGTCGCGAGCCACGGCATCTACGCGTGGGGTGCCGACGTCGCCGCCGCGCGCCGCCACCTCGAGATCACGGAGTGGCTGCTGCGCTTCGCCGTCGCGACGCGCTGAGCCGCGGGCGCTGTCGGGTCGCGCGGGTGAGCGCGGCCCGGTGGGCGCCGCTGGGCGGCCGGCGATGCGGCACGGCCGGGGCCGTCGGGCGGGCGCGGCGGCACGCATAAACGCGATCCACGCGCATAAACACGCGCTCCTCGCGTTTATGTGAGCGGATCGCGTTTATGGGCGGCGCGAACGGCGGGACGAGACCGACCGGACACGCACAACCTCCGACACCCGGCATCCGCCACTCGCCCCAGCGCCGCACCAGCGCGCGGGCCCGACGCAGCCCACGCTCACCCATAAACACGATCGACGCACAAAAACACGCGCTCCTCACGTTTATGTGAGCGGATCGCGTTTATGCGCGGTGCGGCGACGCGGCACGGCGGCACGGCGACGCGGCACAGCGACGCGGCGACGCGGCACAGCGACGCGGCGGTGCGGCAAAGCGACGCGGCGGTGCGGCAAAGCGACGCGGCGGTGCGGCACACGGCGACGCGTTACCGCGACCCGGCACCGCCGCCCCGAACCGCGGATGCCGCGCGCCCACGCGTCAGCCGAGCAACGCCACCGTGCGCTCGGTGAGCACGCGCGGGTCGGCGTCCTCGAGGCGGGCGGTGCCGAGCGTCCGCGCCGCGCGGAGCACGAGACGCGCCGCGACAGCGCGCTCCGGCTCGGGCAGCGTCTGGATGTCGGCGACCTTCGAGAACCCGACGATGCGGCGCACGGCTTTGGCCGCGGCGTAGGCGGCGGCGTCCGACCGCACCTGCGCCAGCGTGTGTTCGAGCACCTCGTCGCCGTAGACGCGCGGGTCTACACGTTCGGGCCAGCGGCTCCGGAACTCGGCCTCGAACGCGTCGACGAGTTCCACGGGCAGCCGGAGCAGCGTCTCGGCGTCGGCCGACCGGCCGAGCACGTGCGCTCGTGCAGCGGCGATCACGAGATTCGCCCACACGGCGCCCAGGTCGAAGCCGGTGGGGCCGTACGTGCCGAACTCCGAGTCGAACGCCCGGACCGAGGCGCCCTCGGCGCGCACGAACACCGATCCGGTGTGCAGGTCGCCGTGCATGAGGCTCTGCGTGCTCTCCTGGAACCGCTGCTTCGCGAGCCCCATCTCGCGCACGAACGCGCGGTCGGCGCGCAACTCCCGCACGTCCTCCTCGTTCGCGGGCAACCAGCCGTTGTGCTCGTGGTCGACGTACGGCTCGGTGAACACGAGATCCTCGGTGATCTCGCTGAGCTCGGGATTCGTCGCCTCGGCGATGCGACGCCGCCGCTCCGGGCCGGGCGTGCCGAACACGCTCGTCGCGAATCCGACGGCGCCGACGTACCGCCCGAGCTCGGCGGCCGCGTAGGGGTGCAGTCGCCCGGCGATCAGCTCTCCGCGCCACACCGCGTGGTCGCTGAGGTCTTCGATCGACAGGGCGAGGTTCTCGGCGTCGAAGCCGTGGAACGCGGGCACGTGCGCGGGGTCGATCTTCTCGTGCACGCCGAGCACGACAGCCTCGCGCGCCGCCCGCTCGCGCGTGAGCGGCCACGACGGATCGACACGGACGTGCGGGAGCGACTGCTTCACCACGACGCCGTTGCCCGCGGCATCCTTCACGATGAAGACGAGGTTCAGATTGCCGTCGCCGACCTCGACGACTGAGACGATGGATGCCGGATCCACCGGCCCCGCAAGGTGCGGGCGGGCGAGGAGGTAGGCGGGGACGGACTCGACGGTCAGCTGATCGGTGAGAAGAGTCATGATGCGGTGGTGCTCCCGGCGACGATGGTGGTCTTGCGACGGCGGAACGTGAAGCTGAACAGCAGAGCGACCAGCAGCACGAGGCCCTTCCCGAAGTCTTGGATGTAGTACGGCAGCCCCATCATCGAGAACCCGGTGACCATGACGGCCACGAGGACCGCGCCGAGTGCCGTGCCCCACGCGTTCGGACGTCCGATGCCGAGCACCGAGACGCCCACGAGCGCGACGGCCACGGCATCCAGCAGCAGGCTGTTGCCGGCCGAGACGTCGCCCTGCCCGATGCGGGCGGCGAGCACGAGACCCGCGATGGATGCCAGGATGCCGCAGCCGATGTACGCCGCGGCGCGGTAGGCCTTCACACGGATGCCGGCGAGCCGCGCGGCCTCGGGGTTCGACCCCACCGCCGCGAGGGCGCGTCCCCAGCGTGTGCGGTCGAGCACGAACCACAGCACGACGGTGAGGCCGAGGAAGAGCAGCACGGGGACCGAGACGGGGCCGATCGAACCGCGGTCGAACCAGAGGAAGTCGGGGGTGAAGCGCCCGGGAGCGGTCGTGCCGTCGTCGAGGGTCATCTGCGACGAGATCGACTTGCCGTCGACGATGATCAGCTTGAGTCCCACCACCGTGAACATCGTCGCCAGCGTCGCCAGCAGGTCGGGGATGCGGGCGAAGACGATCAGCGCCGCGTTGATCGCACCGATGAGCGCGCCGGAGAGCAGCACGACGCCGACGGCGATCCCGCCGACCTGATTGCCGATGACCATCGTCCACGCGGCGATCGACACCGCGAACCCGGCGTTGGCCCCGACCGACAGGTCGAGCCCGCCGACGGTCATCGCGAGCGTCACGCCGAGACCGGCGATGCCGATCGGGGCGATGAACTTCAGCATCCCGAAGATGTTCTCGGGGGTCGCGAACGCGGGCTGGGTGACCGCGAAGAACACGATCAGCAGCACCGTGACGGCGACGAAGCCCCATTTCGCGATGGCATCCACGGTCCGGGAGCCGACGCTCGGTCGCGACGGAGCGAGGGCGGTGGTCATGCGGTTTCCTTCCGGTGGCCGGGGTCGTCGAGCAGCGCGGCGACGATGCGCGCACGGTCGAGCCGTCCGGCGGGGGTATCGAGAGCGATGCGGCCCGACACGAGGACGACGATCCGGTCGGCGACCTCGAGGATCTCGTCGACGTCGCTCGAGAGCACGAGCACGGCGGCGCCGGTGGCGGCCCGCTCGCGGACGGCGGTGCCGATACGCCGGCGAGCGCCGATGTCGACGCCGCGGAACGGCTCGTCGAGCACCGCGACGCGCGGTTCGGTGCGGAGCCAGCGGCCCACGACGACCTTCTGCTGGTTGCCGCCCGAGAGGTCGTCGACGCGGGCCTCGATCGAGGGGGCGACGACGTCGTAGTCCTCGACCACGGCGTCGGCGGCCGCGCGTTCGCGGCCCGGAGCCATGACGCCGAAGCGCGACAGCGCCCGCAGCACGGGAAGGCCGACCGTGTGGGCGATCGACCACCCGGGTTGGATGCCCTGACGCTGGCGGTCCTCCGGCACGAGCACGACGCCCGCGGCCTGCGCGGCCGCCGGATCCGCCGGTCGGTACTCGCTGCCGTCGAGCCGCAACCGCGCTTCGGTATCTGCACGGACGCCCGTCACGAGCTCCGCGAGCTCGGTCTTGCCCGCTCCGAGCAGACCCAGGATGCCGGTCACCTGACCGCCGTGGACCCGGAGACCGAGCGGGGCGCTCCCCGGGAGGAGCCGTGCCCCGTCGACCGAGAGCACCTCGGCGCCCGCGGGGAGCGGCTCGTCGACGTGCTGCTGGAGCTCGGTGGGCACGCCCAGCATCGCCTCGAGCGCCGCGTGCCAGTCGAAGGGACGCTCGGCCTCGAGCTCGATCCGGCCATCGCGGAGCACGACGATCCGGTCGGCGAGCCGCTCGATCTCGCCGAAGCGGTGGCTGACGAACAGGATCGCGAGGCCCTCGTCGCGGAGAACACGCAGCACCGCGAACAGGCGATCCGCCTCGGCCGCGGTCAGGGCGGAGGTGGGTTCGTCGAGGATCAGCAGGCGCGGCGTCGAGCGCAGGGCGCGGGCGAGCACCACGAGCTGGGCGTCGGAGGTGCCCAGGCGCGCGGCATCCGCTCTCAGAACCTCGTCCGACCATGAAAGGCCGAGGCGATCCAGGGCGGCGCGAGCCACCCGCTCCGACTCGCCCCGGCGCACGACACGGTGCCCTGCACTCGCCAGGTCGGTGAGGCCGAGGTTGTCGGCGACGCT
This sequence comes from Microbacterium testaceum, assembly GCF_001476285.1. Lineage (GTDB taxonomy): Bacteria > Actinomycetota > Actinomycetes > Actinomycetales > Microbacteriaceae > Microbacterium > Microbacterium testaceum_B. The sequence continues at coordinate 78,936 of NZ_LDRU01000033.1, forward strand.
GAGACCCGAGACGATCCCGTCGGCGATGCGCTGATGCACCGTCTCGATTCCGGCGCGACGGGCTCGGGCGGGCGAGGTCAGGCGCTGGGTCGATCCGCCGACCGCGATCTCGCCGGTGTAGGCGGCGTTGGCGCCCGAGACGGCCCCGATGAGGGTGGATTTGCCGGCGCCGTTGGTGCCGAGGAGCGCCGTGATCGTGCCGGGGCGCAGCGTGAGCGACACGTCGCGCAGCACCTGATTGCTGCCGAAGCGTACGCCGACGCCGCTCAGGCGGACGACAGGGGTGTCGTCGACCGGAGCGGCGTCGGCGTGGAGGGGTGAGGTCATCCCGAGATCGCGGGGAGCCAGTCGGCCACCACGGTGTCACTCAGCAGGAGCGACGGCTCGGCCTCGCGGAGCTGGGCGACGTTGGTGATGCCCTTCTCGAGCAGGAAGTCGCGCGTGATCGTGATCGCGGGGAACTGCACGCTCGTCTCGTCGAGCTGACCGGCGAGCGAGAGCGCGAGGGCGCGGACGACACCCGCACCGACCGCGGAGGGGTCGGTCGCGCTCGTGGCGACCCACGGGCTGCCGTCGGCGGTCATGACCTCGATGTCGGCGTTCGAGATGTCGATGCCGTAGACCTTGACCTTGTCCTGCAGGTTGTTCTGCTGGACGGCCTGCACGACGCCCTTCGTGATCTCGTCGTAGGGCGCGAAGATCGCCTGGATCCCGGGGTTGGCCTTGAGCGCGGCGTCGATGAGCGGGATGTTGTCGGTCGCGGTCGACTCAGTGACCTTGCCGGTGAAGAACACCTGGTCGAGGTTGTGCTCGGCGACGACCTCGTCCCACACCTTCTTGCGGCGCTCGAGCGGTGCGAAGCCGTCGGTGCTGGCCAGACCGACCTTGGCACCGTCGCCCACGTCGGCGACGAGCTGGTCGAGCACGCCCTGCGCCATCGACGCGTCGGACTGCGACGTCACGATGACGCCGGTGGGGTCGTTGAGGGCGAGGTCGTAGACGATGACCGGGATGCCGGCGGCCACCGCATCGTGCACGTGCGACTCGATGGTGTCGGTCTGACCGTGGTCCACGATGATCGCGTCGGGCTTCGAGGCGATCACCTGCTCGAGATCGGACGCCTGCTTGGCGTTGTCGTTGCGGGCGTCGAAGACGGTGAGGTCGATGTTGATCGCGGCGGCCTGGGCCTTCGCTCCCGCCGTCCACGCGGTGAAGAAGTCACCGGCGCCGGACTGCTGCACGAGGGCGACCTTGACGGGCGCGCCGTCGAACGGTGCGGGCAGGTTCTCGACCTTCTGCACGGGAGCCGCCGAGGCCGCGGGGGCCGCGGTGTTCTGCTGTGCGCAGCCGGAGAGGGCGAGGGCGGCGATGCCGGCGGTCGCGAGGAGCGTCGCCCAGCGGTGGGATCGAACGGACACGGGGTCCCCTTCGTCGAGGAGTCGGGTGCGAGGTCCGTCCGAGTGCTGTGTCGGTCGGGCCGTCGAGCAGTCAAGCAGCACCGACCGAACACGGGTTATTCGAGGTTGCACTTTGTTACACCGGCACCGCCGATCATGCGGCCGAAGTGGGCACTCGAGTCGAATCGGCGAGAGAATCGGATCATTCCGCCCACATCGCGCCGAGAGGAGGAGCCGTGACGCTCCTGACCGTCTGGAAAGAGACCGACCCGAGCACGCCCGTGCTCGAGACCACCGACGAGGCCGAGATCCGCGAAGCGCTTGCCGAGCTCGGCGCCCGCTTCTCGCGCTGGGAGATCCGCGACGTTCCCGCCGGCGCGTCGCAGGACGAGGTCCTCGCGCTGTACGCCGCTGAGATCGGTGAGGTCAAGGAGCGCGAGGGCTACACGCTCGTCGACGTCGTCGCCCTCGACCCCGTCCAGGACAACTACGACGAGGTGAAGACCCCCTCGCGTCAGAAGTTCCTCTCCGAGCACAAGCACGACGACGACGAAGACCGCTACTTCGCGAAGGGCGCGGGCGTCTTCTACCTGCACGCGAACGAGAAGGTGCACGCGGTGTACTGCGAGGCGGGCGACCTCATCTCGGTGCCGGCGAACACCACGCACTGGTTCGACATGGGCACCGCGCCGCACTACGTGAGCGTCCGCTTTTTCCACGACGACGACGGCTGGGTCGGCCACTTCACCGGCAGCCCCATCGCCGAGTCGTTCGCGACCTTCGACCAGCTCGCGGAGCGCCGCGCGCAGCTCGCCTGACCCCGGCGCAGGCGACGGCCCGCCCCGGGGCCCCGCCGGCTCTCGGAAAAACGCCCGTTCCTCGCAGGTTTCCTCACGGATTCTGCGGGGAACGGGCGTTTCTGCACGCCCGGCCGTCGTGCGCCCCGGCACCCCGGCAC